>JAISZY010000129.1 GCA_031284375.1 Tannerellaceae bacterium
AAAAACCCCAAAATCAAGGCTTGCGACAGAGGCAAAAGCGGAGTTTACTAAAGTAAATGAGCATTTTGCCGACGGAGCGTAACGCAGAGTTTGGGGTTTTTAGAGGTGCCCTAAAGAAAAATATCAAAAAAACCGTAGGATATATAAACTATTTCTATATATTTGCCGGAAATCATTTTTAACATTAAAACTTATAAAGAATATGAAGGTTATACGCATCAGCCTCTCCAATCTGCGAATAGAAGAATGGTTTTCACTTCTTTCCGCATTCAAAAACCTGCTGGATTTTTTTGGGATAGATATCCTTAACGTAGCCGGTTTCTATGCACTGTTCATCCAGCTCCTCGAAAAAGTAGACAAACATCTGCTGATACTTCGCAAGAGTGTCTACACCGAAGAATTGAAAGAAGCCGACAAGGATCGCAACAAGGTGTTCGGTAGTTTCTGCCGGGTAGCCAAAGACTCCATCAATCTGCCTGCCGTCGCCAAAAAAGAAGCGGCCAAACGGCTCAGCAACCTCCTTCAGCAGTACAAGCAATACGCCATGAATGGGGGCTACGCCGAAGAATCGTCGGCCATATTCAACCTCCTGCAAGACTTGGACGGGAAATATGCAGCCGATGTAACCCTCCTCGGCTTCGGCGAATGGGTTACTTCACTCCGCCAGGCGGAAGAGAAGTTCCTCAGCATCCACTCGCAGCGTATCCAGGAAACGATAGACAAGCCCGTGGAACCGCTGCCGGATATCCGTAAGCAAATCGACCAGATTTACAACAGTATCGTAAACGTGCTGGAAGGAAAACTCCTGCTCGACGGACTGGGCGGAGACGTAGTGGTAGAACCTGGCGACTTGGACACAGCCATCTGGGACGACGACGACCATACGCCTCCCGAACTGCGCGGAAATGTGGTTTACAACTTTGTGGTGCGCTGGAACGTTATCCTTACAGAGTATCGCAACCTTCTGAACACCCGCGCCGGCCGACTGGCAAAGAAGAAAAACCCCGATACGCCCTCCGACGTTCCTCCGCCCGAAGAGCCTGGCTCGACAGACCCTGTCCCGGACAAACTGTAAAGGGCATCTCTCCTGCAAATTCGTATCGCAAAAATTATGGCGAGGCAATCCGAAAAGTGATTTGCCTCGCCATAATTTATGATAGACCGAACCGGAACGGATCTCCCCCGCCATAATTTATGACGAACCGAATCGGAACGAATCTCCCTCGCCATAATTTATGACGTACCGAACCGGAACGGATTTCCCTCGTCATAATTTATGACGTACCGAATCGGAGCGAATCTCCTTCGTCATAAATTATGGCGAACCGAATCGGAGCGAATCTCCTTCGTCATAAATTATGGCGAGGGAAATTGGAGCGAATCTCCTTCGTCATAAATTATGACGGGAAAATCGAGTCCCACGCCGGAGAGGAGCGTTAATCTTCGCCGGGACAGTCTCCTCTAATTGCGTCGAAATAGTTTCCTTTCGTATCCAATATACCTCGCGTATATATGGAAGAATGCGGCGTAGAGATGCGAATAAAGAGCCGGTTGTCGTAATCGAAATCGACCGACAATGTATCTCTGCCTATAAACTCCTCCTGGCTTAACTTATTCCAGACTATCAGAGAATCCAGCGCCGAATCGAAATCATATCCGATTCTACTTTGGTAGCGCAGACCTATAAGGCAAGGGGTATCGAGCACATCCACTACCTGGCCTTCCTCAAAGACGCCTTCCGGCTGCCCCATCCATTCTTCTTCTTTATCGTCCTTTCCGCAGGCGATGCAGAGGGACAGAGCGAGGAGGAGGGAGGCCATCAGAATAAAATCTTTTGTTTTCATTTATCTTGCTTTGTTAGAGTGAAACATATTCGCAAATATATCGCATATCCGGATAGGATGACGCGAAACCCTTATTTTTCAAAAGCTCCCTTAGTAGCACGCAGCCGGATTCGATTTCTCTTTCCCTTATTCCCTTATTCGATGGGCGGGTAATAAGGTAATAAGGTAAGATTTATGTTGGGTTGCATGGGCTACTAAGGGAGCTTTTTGGGAGAATAAGGGTTAATTGGGCAAACCTTATTTTCGGGGTATGGTATCGGAAGAAAAATCCGTCATCCGAACAACGTGAAGCAATCCAGCGTGCGTGCGTGTGTGGGGATTGCTGGATTGCTTCACTGCGTTCGCAATGACGAAGACCCATATTTTCGGGGTATGGTATTGGAAGAAAAGTCCGTCATTGCGAACAAAGTGAAGCAATCCAGTGTGCGTGTGTGGGGGGGGTGGCTGGATTGCTTCACTGCGTTCGCAATGACGCGAAGTATCGGAAGAAAAATCTGTTATTGCGAACAAAGTGAAGCAATCCGGTATTATTATTTCGCACGAAAATATTACTTTTGGGCGAATCAAATAAAGTAATTTCTAATTGTAATAACCATGAAGTACGTATACGAGAATCCAAAAGTAAAAAGCAAGCTCATCCTGTGTGATACGCTTGAAGAAGAAGCGGAATTATTGCGCGATAAAACCCTTTATAAATTCATCTGGGTTACGGAGGGAGAAATGGAGCTGATTATTAATCACGAACATCTGACGTTCCATGCCGGCGAAATTGTCTCGCTCTCCTATCTGCATCACCTCCGGCTGGGAGAAATAAACGGTAGCTACCGCGCAATGCTGTTCAATAATCGTTTCTATCACATCATCGACCACGACAGCGAAGTGTTTTGCAACGGACTGCTCTTTAACGGTTCGCTCAACGTGATTAGTTTCCGCGTGACCGAAGAAGAATCCTCCAAACTGGACCGCCTGAAAGGCGTTTTCCTCGAAGAACTTGCCGTGCGCGATTCGATGCAGGACGAGATGCTCCGCCTCATCCTCAAACGAACCATTATCATTTGCTGCCGCTTAGCAAGGAGTAAACACGGCGTGCTCCCGCAACGCTGTGCGCGCTTCGAAATCATGCGTAAATTCCATGCCTTGGTGGACGAGCATTTCCGCGAAAAGAAACAAGTGCAGGATTATGCCGATATGCTCTATAAGTCGCCCAAGACGCTGGCCAATATTCTTTCGTATTATCATCAGCCGTCGGCCATAAAGGTGATTCACAACCGCATTGTGGCCGAGGCCGAACGCTTGCTGTATTACACCTCCAAGACGTCGAAAGAAATTGGTTATATGCTGGGTTTTGAAGACCATGCGATGTTCAGCCGTTTCTTTAAGACGATGACCGACATGTCGCCTACCGAATACCGGCAGCAGTCCCGTATATTGAAGCGCGAACGCGCCTGAGGCGGCGGAGAGAAGTTATTGCCGGAGGAAATAATTCTTAAATCCGGCAAAGTCCTTACCCAGCGGGATACTTTGTTTTTCGCCTTGCAGGAAGGCCTGGAGTTTGGCGGGGATTTCGATGTCGATTCCCAATATATCGTCTACCGTCTGTTTAAATTTGGCGGGATGAGCGGTTTCGAGAAAGAGGCCGCTCTCGTTTTTTGCCGGCGCATCGTCTACAAGGGCCTGATATCCGCAGGCTCCGTGGGGGTCTAAGATGTAGCCGTACTGCCGGTATACGGAGCGCATGGCGGAGGCAATATCGGAGTTGCCGTACCGATGGCCGGAGATACGCTTGCAGATAGAGGCATAGGGATTGGGGTAGATGCTGAACAGGTCGAGGATACGAGCAAAGTTGCTGGGGTCGCCCACATCCATGGCGTTGGCCGGGGTGGAGATGGAGGGGCGAGGCGTATAGGCGCCTGTTTGCAGATACTGGAAGAACACATCGTTGAGGTTATTGGCAGCGATAAAGCGTTTTACGGGCAGCCCCATCCAGTGGGCGAACAATCCGGCGGTAAGGTTGCCGAGGTTGCCGCTGGGTACGCTGATGAGCAGTTGGTCTGCCTTGCCGATTTTGTCCAACTGGGCATAGGCGTAGAAATAATAGAAGGATTGGGGCAGGAAGCGGGCGATATTAATGGAATTGGCCGAAGTAAGTTTGGAATGTTCGTTCATTTCCTCGTCCATGAAGGCGGCCTTTACGAGCGCCTGGCAATCGTCGAACGTGCCGTCTATTTCCAGGGCTGTGATATTCTGCCCCAGCGTAGTGAACTGACATTCCTGTATGGGACTTACCTTTCCTTTGGGATAAAGCACATATACGCGGATGCCATCCACGCCTAAGAATCCGTTTGCCACGGCGCTGCCCGTGTCGCCGGAGGTAGCCACCAGCACGTTTACGTCTTTCACGCCCTCCTTGTCGATAAAGTAGGCCAGCAAACGGGCCATGAAGCGGGCGCCTACGTCTTTGAAGGCCAGCGTAGGCCCGTGGAAGAGTTCGAGGCAATAGATATTGTCGTGCAAGTGCACTACGGGGGTGTCGAAAGAAAGCGTATCGGCAACGATTTGGTGGAGTATATCCATGTCTACATCATCGCCGAAGAGCGCCTCGGCCACGGTACAGGCAATTTCCCGGAAACTCATGTCTTTCATTTCTCCGATAACGAAATCTTTCAGAAGGTCTATATTTTCGGGCATATACAAACCTTTATCTCCTGCGAGGCCTTTGATGACCGCCCTTTTCAGCGATGCCATCGGCGCGTCTTTGTTGGTGCTGTAATACTTCATAGAAGTTCTTTTATAAACTGTTCGCCTTTCAATAGGGCAAATTTACCATTTTCTACGGAAAATTCGTCATAATGAGTCACCGAATCCGGATTCTGTCCCGGCTTATAAATCAGGAAAGGGATTGGCGTACGGGTATGGGTGCGGATAGCGCAGGGAGTGGGATGGTCAGGGAGGATACCAATGGCCACCGGTTCGGGCCAGGTTTGCAGGGCTTCGTACAAGGGTTTGACAACTCGGCGGTCGAGGTCTTCGATGGTTTTTACCTTCAGTTCCACATTGCCTTCGTGTCCGGCTTCGTCGCTGGCTTCGATGTGGAGGAACACGAAGTCGTTTGATTTCAGGGCTTCGATAGCGGCGTTTGTTTTTCCTTCGTAATTGGTATTATACAATCCGGTGGCGCCTTCTACAAGGATGACTTCCAGTCCGGCGTATGCGCCAATGCCCCGGATAAGGTCTACGGCCGATATGACGGCTCCTTTGCGGATGCCGTATTTTTCCTGCAAGGTTTGCATGGCCGGCCGGTATCCGGGCGACCAGGGCCAGATGCTATTGGCCGGGTCTTTGCCTTGAGCGATGCGCTGTTTGTTGAGCGGATGCGCGTTCAGGAGTTCCTGCGATTGGAGGATGAGTCGGTTCAGCAGCCCGGCCGTGTCCGATGCTTCCGGCACGTTGGGTTTGACCAAGAGCGGCCGGAAGGCGTGCAGCGGCACGTCGTGCGGATGCGTGCAATTTATCCGCTTGTCGCCTCCCTTGATAACCAGCAGATGGCGATAGGATATGCCGGTATGAAAGCGCACCTGTTCCGAGCCTAAAGTTTGATGGAGGTAATGCACTAATTGGGCGGCATCTTCCGTGTGGATATGTCCGGCGGAGTGATTCTTTATGATATCTTCGTCGATACAAATCAGATTACAGCGCAAGGCCAGTTCGTCCGGTTTCAACCGGACGCCGATACTGGCGGCTTCCAGTACGCCTCGTCCCTGGTAGACTTGGTGCAGGTCGTATCCGAGGATGGAGAGGTTGGCCACTTCGCTTCCGGGGTGAAATTCGGGGGGCACGGTGTCCAAGCGTCCGCAAACGCCTTTTTCCGCCAATAAATCCATATACGGAGTATGGGCGTATTGCAGAGGAGTTTTTCCTCCCAGGGCGGCGATGGGTTCGTCGGCCATACCGTCTCCTAAAACTATAATACTTTTCATCTTATTGTGATTAGCGTATGTTGGCTATGGAGATTATGTCGGCAAAGACGCCGGCGGCCGTTACGTCGTCGCCGGCTCCGTATCCTTTAATAATCATGGGATAGTCGTTGTATCGTTCGGTAGAAATCATGATGATATTATTGCTTCCTTCCAGTTCGTAAAAGGGGTGACGCCGGTCTACTTCCTGCAGACCTATCTCGCAACGTCCTTTTTCCATTTTGGCCACCAACCGGATGCGTTTATTTTCGGCTTCCACTCTTTTACGCATGGCTTCAAACTCGGCGTCCAATTCGCTTATGTTCTGCCAGAAGTCATCGAGCGAGCCTTCAAAATACTTTTCGGGGATAAAGAGGTTTATTTTCACGTCATCCTGTTCTACTTTATAGCCGGCTTCGCGGGCGAGAATCACCAACTTCCGGACAACGTCCTTCCCGCTCAGGTCTACGCGCGGATCCGGCTCGGCATAATGCGCTTCTCCCGCCATCCGGATAGCCCGGCTGAAGGGAATTTCGGCGCTCAGGGTGTTGAATATAAAGTTGAGGCTACCGGATAGCACCGCTTCCATGCGCAGGATGTGGTCTCCACTGTTTATCAAATCGTTCATGGTGTTGATAATCGGCAGTCCGGCGCCCACGTTGGTTTCAAAGAGGTATTTGATGTCTCGTTGGCGGGCGGTTTCCTTCAGTTTCACATAATGGGTGTATTGCGAGGAGGCGGCCACCTTATTCGCCGCCACCACCGAGATATTGTTTTTGAGCAACTCTTCGTAAATACCGGCCACTTCCGGACTGGCCGTACAGTCTACGAAGACGGAGTTGAAGATATTCATTTTCAATATCTCTTCGCACAAATAACGGGGCGAGCTGGGCGCTCCGTTTTCCTTCAATTCCCGGATACAGTTATCCAAGTGCAAGCCTTCGCGACAGAGCAGCAGCTTTTTCGAGTTGGCAATCCCCACAACCCGCAGTTTGAGGCTGTTTTGCTCCATCAGCATGGATTGCTGAACGCGGATTTGCTCCAGCAGTTTACTGCCCACCGTTCCTACCCCTACGATAAAAAGGTTCAGCACCTTGTATTCCGAAAGAAAAAAAGAATCGTGTATCGAGTTGAGCGCCTTGCGCAGGTATTTCAGGTTGATAACAAAAGAGATATTGGTTTCCGAAGCCCCCTGTGCGCAGGCAATCACACTGATACCGGCTCGTCCCAGCGTACCGAACAATTTGCCGGCTATACCGGGCGTGCGTTTCATGTTCTCGCCTACAATGGCCACGGTAGCCAATTCTTTTTCCGCCGTTATTTCGCTGATTTCGCCTTGCGAACGTTCCAACTCAAACTCCTCGCTGAGCACTTTGACAGACAGTTCGGCGTCGGCATTACGAATAGCCAGCGTGGTATTGTTTTCGGAGCTGGCCTGCGATACCATGAAAACGCTGATACCATTCTTGGCCAATGTTTTGAAGATACGGTAATTGACGCCAATCACGCCCACCATCCCCAATCCTTGTACGGTAATGAGGCAGGTGTCGTTGATGGAAGAAATCCCTTTAATCATAGACTTAGCCGGCCCGGCAGGGCGTTCTTTCGATATATAGGTGCCCGGCGCCTCCGGATTGAAGGTATTACGGATACGGATAGGGATATTCTTGTGATAGACGGGATAGATTGTTGGCGGATAAATCACCTTGGCGCCGAAGTTGCATAACTCCATCGCTTCGGTAAAGGTGAGGCGGTCTATCACATACGCCGAACTGATAACGCGCGGGTCGGCGGTCATAAAGCCATCTACATCCGTCCATATTTCCAGAACGGAGGCGTCGAGCGCCGTGGCCAAGATAGCGGCCGTATAGTCCGACCCTCCTCTGCCTAAGTTGGTAACTTCGCCGTTTTCGCGGCTGGAGGAAATAAAACCGGGGATAACGGAAACGCGGGGTAGCGGCGTGAGTGTTTGTTTTATCAACTGATACGTCTGGTCGAAATCCACAATATGTTTATCAAACTGCTTGACGGTCTTGATAAATTTCCGGGCGTCGAACAGTTGGGCGTCCCGGATAACATGCGACAGGATGAGGGAAGAAATACGTTCGCCGTAACTCACAATGGTGTCGGATGTTTTGACGGAGAGGTCGTTGATAAGGAAGACGCCTTTCAAGATATTAGACAATTCGTCGAGCAAGTTCATCACCTCTTTCCTCACCTTTGCCTGGAGGGCAGGTTGCGGGACGACGCCTTCTATCATATTCAGATGTCGGGCAATAATTTCCGCGAGTTCCGTTTCGTAGGCCGGATCTCCTTTGGAGGCTAAAGTGGAAGTGGCTATCAGTTTGTCGGTTATCCCACCCAGGGCGGAAACGATAACTACGACAGGCTCGTCCACAGCCTCTACAATTTTTTTTACATTTAAGATGCTCAACACGGAACCTACGGACGTTCCGCCGAACTTTAATACTTTCATCGTATGTATTTTATGTATTTGCAAAAAGAAAAGAAAATAAATCGAATAAGAATGGTGGCAAGGCAAGACCTGGTATTACCATTGCCCGATGAATGTTCCGCCCCCCCAAGGGGTGGTCATGGGCATAGTCAAAGCCCATGTGAAGTATGCAAATCCTGCATGAATCATAATGAATCGTTTGTGTTTATTTTGCAGGGACAATATTACACATTATTTTTCATACCGAGGGTATGCAAGGGAAAAAAGCAGCGATTCAGGGAGAAAAAAAGGCCACAAGTAATCGGTTGAAAATAAATCACTACTGACCGACAAAAAAGAAAATTAGCCGGTTTTTGTTCGTTAATAGATTGATTTATAGTAGTCTCATTTTAAATCATAAACTCCTGCCTCCTCTAAAAACTTACCGTCCGGTGCACGCATCCCGTCGCATACCTCTCCCATCGCTTTTACCAACACGGCAAATTCATCCCGCGGAATCATTTGGATGATTTGTTTGAATATCGGCTGACCGGTTAAATGTTTTTGACTGTCTTTGCCCATAAATTGCAATTTTTATTGTACGGTAACAACTTTTAGGGCGACCCTTGCAGGTCGCCCTTTTTATCGCTGAATTTTAGTCGGTCAGTAGCGATAAAAACATTAAATATGCCGTAAAATCCGGAACATCCCCCAACCGGCCAGACTGTAAGCGGCGGCCGTATGTTAATAATTGGACTGATTCCCTCGCTCTTCCTTTTCGGAGCTGTAAAACGGCTTTTACTCCGCCTCTCCGGTCAGATTGTTTGGGCCGGCAGCCCACGGCTTGATGGTGCCGGTTACTTTTACCTCCGTGCGGGTAAGGGTGATCGCATAGGTATATTCAGCGCCACTATTAAAAGTGGTAGCGGGTATTTTCCAGACAAAAGGTTCTCCGCCCACCGTAAAGGTTACTGTCACCATACCGTCCGGGTATGTTCCCGGCAGGATGACCGCGTCGTAAGAAGCGTCGAAACCGGTTTTCGCAGTTGCCAGTTTGCACGGGGTGATAGCTGCTGGAGTTCCCGGCGTGCCGAATGTACCGGTCGAAAGGTTGAACGTGTTTTCAGTGTTCATATAACCGATGCTTACCGTCATGCCGGTGAGCGAAGCGTTCACATTGGCGGCAGCTTTGACGTTCATTACAATCTTCGAGAGCTTGTGGTCGAACGAAAGGGCTACATTGGGAGTCGCTTTGGTGTAGCCGCTGCCGTTGTTATTGGCTTTTGCCCACAACAGGTCGATGGCGGCCTGCGATGCGGCGGTCTGTGCGCCCGATACGTTTACGCTGAGCTGATCGGAGATTGCCTTGCCGGTAGCGTATGGATAGTAAGCGATAAAGTCTACCGCCGAGCCGTCCATCGGATAGTAGATGTCCTGCCCCGAAGCGGTGGTAAACGTGCTGTTGCCGGTTGTCGTGTACTGCCGGTTGACGGCGTTTTCGGCGATGGTGGTCATGCCTTTTTCCACCATAAAGACGCCGATGGCGTCGCCCGAAGCCCATATCGTTCCTGCCGCTTTGGTTATTGGAGCGTCGTTCTGCACGGCCTGGTTTGCGATACCTGCCGAAAAGCGCACCGCCTGCGGCTGGTTACCGTCCTCTATCCCGTCGTTTACGTTACACGCAGAGAACGCCACCATGCCCAAAAGGGCAGCGTTCATCACTAAAATCTTACTTTTTTTTATTGCTTTCATTGCTTTTAACTTTTTAAATTTAACCTATTTTTTTATTCGTATTTTTCTGAGAAATATTTTTCAATTAAGCCTCCGATATATTAACTAAGGGACAAAGACGACGCGGAAGCCGAGGTCGATGCCAGCGTAGTTGGGATACTTGTCGTTGCGGATCGCAGAGCGGCAGTTCTGGGCGCGGCTGCCCCAGCTGCCGCCGCGAAACACGCGGCCGGTAGGGTCGTCACTCGGGGGCGTGCTGTAATAATCCTTGTCATACCAGTCGCTACACCATTCCCACACATTGCCGTGCATGTCGTAAAGTCCGTAGCTGTTGGCCGCATAGCTGCCTACTCTCTGCGTTGTGCCGGGATAACCGGTGCCTGTGGTGCCGATATTCGCAGTAGCACTACTGCCGTCCCAACTCCATGAATAATTCCAGTTAAAATTCCCAAGCGTATAGTCCAGCTTATAACCGTCAGTGCCGACACCGAAAGGTGCAGTGCCCTTATCACCACGGCAAGCGTACTCCCATTGTGCCTCGGTAGGAAGGCTGCCGCCAACCC
>JAISZY010000195.1 GCA_031284375.1 Tannerellaceae bacterium
GTTTACGCTTCCGGCAATATCTATTTTGTTCAGATGCGCAGAATTGGTCGTTACAATAAAACTCGTAGGCACGAAGAGGGCGTGTTCGTATTCCTTTTTCGGCAATATCTTGAGCTTGCCTTCCTGTACGCGGATATTGTATTTTTCCAAAATATTCCGGTCGGTAACAACGGTCAGCCCCGCCGCTTTGTCCGACTGAGTATAGGTAATGTCCATCGTAGAAGTGTTTGACGCTTCAAGGCCGGTATAATTATCTATACTTATTTCCTGCGTTACCAAGTCTCCGTCTCCCTTGATTATCTGAAGAGGGTAACAACTGTTCAGCAACAATAATACGCTCCACGCGCTGCAAATGGTAAATAGTTTCGCTTTCATATCTGTTTTTATTTTTTGTTTCTACATCGTCTTACATTTAATAAGACGATATTTTTTGTGGAAAAGTTACATCTATCCGAACATATTTTTTAAAAAATTCAGGAAAGTACTTCCATTGTATCGGAAGCTATCATATATTCTTCGTCCGTGGGAACTACGATAACGGTGACGCGACTGTCGGATGCGCTGATTACTTTTTCTTCGCCCCGCATACCGTGATTTTTTTCCCTGTCCAAATGGATGCCCATAAACTCCATGCCGGAACAAACATCTTCGCGCGTGCTCCATTGATTCTCCCCTACTCCACCGGTAAATACCAATATGTCCAATCCTCCCAAAGCGGCGGCATAGGCTCCGATGTATTTCCGGATACGGTAATTGTAGACCTTCATTGCCAGAATCGCCCTCGGATCGCCTTGATGTAGGGCGGCTTCTACTTCGCGCATGTCGGACGATATGCCCGACAGTCCCAGCACTCCGCTTTGTTTGTTAATCAAATCGGACACGCCTTGCGTATCCAATCCTTCTTTGTCCATAAGGTAGATCAGCGCTCCGGCGTCTATGTCTCCGCAACGGGTACCCATCAGGAGTCCTTCTACGGGTGTCAGTCCCATGGAGGTGTCTACGGATTGTCCGTTTCGGATGGCTGTAATCGAACCGCCATTGCCGATATGCGCCGTGATGATGCGCTGCTGTTGGTAAGGTACGCCCAAGATACGGCAGGCGCGCGCCGATACGTACCGGTGACTGGTGCCGTGAAATCCGTATCGCCGGATACCGTACTTCTTGTACATCTCGTAGGGGATGCCGTACATATAAGCATAGTCGGGCATCGTTTGATGGAAGGCCGTATCAAAGACGCCTACCTGGGGCGTTTGGGGAAGCAAGTCCTGCATGGCGCGAATCCCTTTCAGGTTGGGCGGATTATGAAGCGGAGCGAGGTCGATACATTCCACCATCTTGTCGATTACTTCGGGCGTAATCCGGACGCTGCGGCTGAAGGTCTCCGCGCCGTGCACCACCCGGTGACCGATGGCGTCGATTTCGCTGAAAGACTTGATACATCCATAGGTATCGTCCTTGAGGAGGTGGAGGATAAATTCGATGGCGGCGGTGTGTTCGGGGAGGTCTCGCTCGATAACTACTTTCTCTCCGAGGGATGAGGCGAACTTGAGGAACGAACCCGGCAAACCCAGCTTCTCTACTCCTCCCTGCGCCAAAACGGTCTGGTTGTCCATGTTGAACAACTTGTATTTTACGGACGAACTGCCGCAATTCAAGACTAATATTTTCATTTCTCTTATTTTATTTGTTCCGATTTAAGACCGATGGATTGATTGGCCGAAATAGCTACCATTTTGTATATGTCGTCCAACGAACATCCGCGCGAGAGGTCGTTTACCGGCGCGGCCATTCCTTGGAGGATAGGGCCTACGGCATCGGCCAGTCCCAGACGTTCCACCAATTTGTAGGCGATGTTGCCCACTTCGAGCGATGGAAACACAAGGACGTTGGCTCGTCCGGCAATGGGGCTTCCGGGCGCTTTCCTTGCTCCTATCTCGTCCACTAAAGCGGCGTCGGTTTGGAGTTCTCCGTCTATGTTTATGTCGGGATCCATTTCTTTGGCCAGGCGGGTGGCTTCTACCACCTTATCGACCATGGCGTGCGAGGCGCTTCCCTTGGTGGAGAAACTCAGCATGGCCACTCTTGGCTCAAAACCGGCAAGGACTCGCGTGGTTCGGGCTGTGGTTACGGCTATTTCGGCCAATTCGGCGGCGGTTGGGTTGGGGATTACGGCACAGTCGGCAAAGACCAGCAGACCCTGCTCGCCGTATTGTGTGGCCTTGGTAAACATCAGGTAAGCGCCGGAAACGCTGCTCGTGCCGGGGGCGGTTTTGATAATCTGCAAGGCCGGGCGAAGCACGTCGCCGGTGGTGTTGCAGGCGCCGGCTATTTCGCCGTCGGCATCTCCGGCTTTTATCATCAGACAGGCTAAGTAGAGGGGATTTTCTACCCATTGGGCGGCAGCCTGAGGGGTCATGCCCTTTTTCTGTCGCAATTGGTAGAGCAAATCGGCGTACTCGGCTTTCTTGGGATGCGCGGAGGGGTGGATAAGCGTGGCCTTGGCGATGTGTTCTAATCCATGCGCTCGGGCAATTGCTTTTATTCGGGATGGGTCTCCTATCAATAGAATATCGGCTATTTGGTCGGCCAAGAGACGGTTGGCAGCGATAAGCGTACGTATTTCCGTTCCTTCCGGAAGTACAATACGCTGTTTGTTCGCTTTTGCGCGTGCAAGTATACGTTGCATTAAGTCCATTTTGGAGTATTTTTTATTGTTTATATTTTTACTGCGGTGTATTTCTTCACAAATGTATGAAAATGCCATACCGAGTTGGCAAAACCGAAAAGCTTTTCATTGGCAAGAGCAAGATGTTTTAGAAGATTTAACAGAAACTTGCTACCTCTCGCTCTCCGGAGAGGATTTGGCGGAGTTCTTCGGCCGTTACATTGGGCGCTAAACGTCCTTCCTTGGCCACGGATATTTTGCCGCGCTCTTCGGACACGATGATAACGAGCGCATCGGTTTCCATCGACATCCCCAAACCGGAGCGGTGACGCAGACCAAAGTCCTTGGGCAAAAGGGCGTGCCGGGCTACGGGGAGAATACAGGCGGCGGCCTTGATGCGATTGTCGGCAATAATCATAGCGCCGTCGTGCAGGGGACTGTTTTTGAAGAAGATGTTCTCTATCAGGCGGGCATTGACATCGGCATGAAACATCTCGCCGGTATGTTCGTACATCGAAAGGTCCATCTCTTGGCGGATTACGATTAAGGCGCCGGTTTTCTTCCTTGCCATATTCATGCAGGCCAGAACGAGGGGGGCAACGTATTTGTTTCCGTTTCCGTTGGCCTGTTTTCCCTTAAAGATATGGGAAAAAAATTTCCACCGCCGATGCGAGCCTATGGCAAAAAGGAAACGACGTATCTCGTCTTGAAAAAGGATGACCAATACCAAGACGCCTACGCTGATGAATTTGTCTAATATCGCCCCCATCAAACGCATTTCCAGCACCTGAGAGATAAGTACCCACACGACTAAGAAGGCGATGATGCCGCTGAAGAGCGTCATCGTGCCCGAAGCCTTCATCAGCTTGTAGACCTGGTAGAGAAAGAAGGCTACAAGGACGATGTCTATCACGTCTTTTATTCCGAGGCGCATCCACATACCGGGTCGCTGTTTGAATATGCGTGCACTAATTGGACTACCTCCACGGCGGCTTTTACGTCGTGCACCCGGAGGATGTCGGCTCCTTTCAGCAGGGCGAGGGTGTTGAGCGCTGTTGTTCCGTTCAGGCTGTCATCGGGCGTGATGTGGAGGTGTTTATATATCATGGACTTTCGGGAAAGGCCTGCGAGGAGGGGAAGCCCGAAGACGGCAAAGTCGTCCAAGCGGCGGAGCAGCTCGAAATTCTGCGCCGTTGTTTTACTGAATCCAAAGCCGGGGTCGAGCAGGATGTCGCTCACACCCAGAAGCTGGAGTTTGTATACTTTTTCCGCAAAGTATGTACGGATATCCACTATCAGGTTATCGTAGGTGACGAACTGCTGCATCGTTTGCGGAGTTCCGCGCATGTGCATCAGGATATAGGGAACGTTCAGGCGGGCGACGGCGAGAAACATGTCGGCATCCGATTCGCCTCCGGAAATGTCGTTGATAATCGAGGCGCCGTACATTTCTACCGACCGCCGGGCTACATCGGCCCGGAAGGTATCGACCGACACAATGGCGTCCGGATAATGGGTTTGGACAATCCGGAGGGCGGAGGCCAAACGTTTCATCTCTTCTTCTTCCGATACCTCGGCGGCTCCCGGACGGGAGGAACAGGCTCCGATGTCGATGATGCGGCCTCCTTCGGCCAATATTTCTTCGATGCGGCTATGGATTTCCGTTTCGGTTTGCCGGCGACTAAAGGCATGGAAGGAGTCGGGGGTTACATTGAGGATGCCCATCACCAAGGGTGGGTGGAGGGGGAGTAATTTCCCGCGGATGCGGATTGTTTTGCAATTTACCGAAGTCATTGATTTGTTTTCTTTTTTGCTGTCCTCGCAAAGATATGGATTTTTCTAAAGATTCAAACAGATGGAGGGGATATTCATCCATGCCCCGCCCCGCAAGAAGGGTTTTCCTTCCGGGAATCCGAATGCGTTGCAAAATGTCATGACATCTGCAAATAAATTTTGAGGTCTTTATTCAACCTACCTCTTCCAAAGCTTGAGAGTCTTCTCTTAAATAAGTTGATTGGGCGATAAGGCGGTACCGTATACGACTACGTTTACGCACGAGGCTTCTACCTCAAAGGGTTTTTCGGTGTTTTGGGCTACTTCAAAGAAGGCTTCTCCTTCCAACTTCACCCGGCGATTGTCTGTATTGAAACCCGACAGGTAGCTCAGCCGGGAATCGGAATTGAGCCATCACGGTAAAACGGTTCCGGAGAAAAGTCCCGGTTTACTTTACATGTTATAAAGCAGGTTGGCAAATTCGGCTCGTAAGGTTTTCATACCCATCGAGAGTTGGTTCTTCACTGTTTTTTTGGAAAGGTGCAATTGAGCGGCAATGTCGGAGATGGAGAAACCCTCTTCTTTGTTGAGTTCTACTATCTGGCGTTGTCGGGCGGTCAGTTTGTCTTTGGCTTGTTCTAATTTGGCACAAATTTCATCCAAATTGATTTCCTTTTCCACGCCGTTGTCCACATAATTTTGGGCGGCGTCGCTGTTTATGTATTCGTCGAAAGCCACGCTGCGTAGCCGGCGACGGAAAGAATCTATCATTAAATTACGGGCAATGGTATATAAATATGATTTAAAAGAAGCATCAGTCGATATGTGTTCCTTCGTTTGCCATATCCGCAGAAATGTTTCCTGCAAAATATCTTTGGCCTCCGACGGCGACTTGGTAAGATGTAATATAAAACCATACAATAAATCGGCATAAAGAGCATACAATTTATTGAAGGCTTTACAGGAACCGGCTCTTAGTTCTCTGATGAGTAATATGTGATTTTCCTGATTCACAAGCACACAAACTTACGGAAAATTATGCGACTTCGTATACGTCCGATAAAAGAATTGTTATCTTGCAGGAAATAATCCCATTTTAGCTCTCCGACTATCGGGATTTTTGTCGGATGGTTACTCCGCCGTAAGACGGACCCGCTTGGACGGAGATGGTTAGAGAGCGGCTTTGCCCCGAAGTGTTTTCAAGTAGGCTTACTTCCCATTCCTTCGGGTTTTTCCTTACTATCCGGCACCATTTTACATCCCAAAACCATTCTTGAGTGATTTCATCCTTGCTCCCCTCGCCAACATCATTGTAATATATCTGTTCTCCTTCCTCATCCGTTACTTTTACGCTGCTGATACCGTAAAAACTGTAATAACTGTTGCTTTTTACGCTTACGGTAACGCTATTCTCTTCGCCGGACAATGATACATTACTCTGCTCAAATTCTATTTTGATTATTTCATCCACAATTACATCGTCTTTATTGCAGCCATATAAAGCGGCCAGACATAAGATAAATACCGAAATACGTTTTTTTGTTCTCATACGTTCCTTCCTTTACTTCTATTATCTTTATTCGTTTATTTCTTTGTAAAAATGCCATCTGTTTATGATGTAGTGTACACGAGATAACACGGGATAAAGATAGGTTTTATCGTCTAAGCAACAAAATTTCCGGGCCTGTATAAAAGAATTACTACCTTTGTTTTTGAATCAAATAAAATTGAAAAACATAACTGCTTTATGAAGAAAACATTAGTAGACCTTTTTGAAGATGCTGTCGCACAGTATCCCTGTAATACGTTTCTGTGGGAAAAAACAAAATACAGGTTCCTGCCCACTTCTTATTCGCAAACAAAAGATATGGTATACGAACTCGGAGCCGGACTCATCGCCCTGGGAGTAAAGAAAGGAGACCACATGGCGCTCCTGAGCGAAGGACGAAATGCCTGGATTATCGGCGAATTGGCCATGTTCTACGCCGGAGCCGTAAACGTGCCGCTGTCTATCAAGCTGGAGGAAGCGAACGACCTGCTCTTCCGACTGAAACATGCCGACGTGAAGTTTATCATGACGTCCGGCAATCAACTGAAAAAAATACGAAACATTTTGGACAAACTCCCGCTGGTGGAAAAAGTAATCGTGCTGGACGAACAACCGGCTTACCAAGACCGCGAATGTTTCGTAGGGGAGATTCTGCAAATGGGACAAACGTATCTGAAGACGCATCCCCTGGAGGAGTTTCTCGCCGTAGGTCAATCGCTCCAAAACGACGATTATGCCACCATCACCTACACTTCCGGAACAACGGCCGACCCGAAAGGGGTAATCCTCACCCATCGTAATTATACGGCAAACGTGCAGCAGTCGCTCTCCTGCATGGACATCGACTCCTCGTGGCGTACATTAATTATATTGCCCTTAGACCATTGTTTTGCGCACGTGGTGGGCTTTTACATCTTTATGCACAAGGGGGCCTCGGTCGCTACCGTTCAGGTGGGGCGCACGGGAATGGAGACGCTCAAAAATATTCCCATTAATATAAAGGAGATAAAACCTTACCTTATATTAAGCGTCCCGGCATTGGCCAAGAATTTTAAAAAGAATATCGAACAAGCCATCCATGCCAAAGGGAAAACTACCGAGAGGCTGTTCAGGCTGGCGCTTCGGACGGGATATTACTACAACGGCGAAGGAAGCCGGGAGAAAGGCCGCGGATTGCGCCTGCTGCTCAAGCCGGTGGTGTGGCTGTTCGACCAACTGCTGTTCGACAAGGTACGGCAGAACTTTGGCGGAGAATTAAAGTTCTTCGTAGGCGGAGGAGCCTTGCTGGACAAAGATCTCCAGAAGTTTTACTACGCCATAGGTATGCCCATGTATCAGGGATACGGATTGAGCGAAGCCACACCGGTTATTTCTACCAATGGCCCGCGACGCCACCTTTTCGGAAGCAGCGGCGTACCGGTACGGCCGCTCGAACTGAAAATATGCGATGCCGACGACAACCCATTAGCCGAAGGCGAAAAGGGCGAAATTGTAGTGCGGGGCGAAAACGTGATGGCCGGATACTGGAAAAATCCGCAATCGACAACCGAAACCCTTCGCAACGGTTGGCTTTATACCGGCGATATGGGCTACGTGAAAGACGGGTTGCTCTTTGTGCTGGGACGGTTTAAAAGCCTGCTGATAAGCAGCGACGGAGAGAAATACAGTCCCGAAGGTATCGAAGAGGCCTTGATGGAACACTCCGACGCCATCGCTCAGTTGTTGCTCTACAACAACCAAAGTCCCTACACTGTGGCTTTGCTGACGCCCAACAAAGAGGCGCTCCGGAACCGGCTGGCGCAACAGTCGCTCGACCTACATTCTCCACAAGGAAAAGAAGAAGCCATCCGTATCATCCGCCAACAAATAGAGCGTTTCCGCAAAGGCGGCGACCTGGCCGGTTTATTTCCCGAACGCTGGTTGCCCGTTACCTTCGCCGTCCTTCCCGAACCTTGGACCGAACAAAACGGCATGGTAAACAGCACCATGAAAGTGGTGCGCAACAAAGTGGAAAAGACGTATGCCGAACGTCTTACTCACCTCTTCACGCCCGAAGGGAAGGATCCGCTGAACGCAGAGAACATCCGTTCGTTGTAGTTCCGTTTCGGCGAAAAAGAAAACGGAAGTGAGCAAAGACGACAACGTCATCCGAAGGGGAAATATGTCGGGCATCTTGGCTACTAAGGGAACTTTATAGAAATAAGGGTTTTCCTTCCGGATAATTACCTGTTCCGTCATTGCGAACGTAGTGAAGCAATCCAGCAAACACGCTATTCTGGATTGCTTCACTACGTTCGCAATGACGGAACAGACCTTTCCAAACGATTTCATACCGTCCTAATGCTTGGACAAGACCTTTCCAAACGATTTCATACCGTCCTAATGCTTGGACGATACTTTTCCAAACGATTTCATACCGTCCTAATGCTTGGACGATACTTTTCCAAACGATTTTATACCGTCCTAATGCTTGGACGATACCTTTCCAAACGATTTTATACAATCCTAATGCTTGGACGATACTTTTCCAAACGATTTTATCCAGTCCTAATGCTTGGACGATATGTTTCCATACGATTTTATACAATCCTAATGCTTGGACGATATGTTTCCATACGATTTTATACAATCCTAATGCTTGGACGATACCTTT
>JAISZY010000242.1 GCA_031284375.1 Tannerellaceae bacterium
CCTGCAAACAAGATAGCCAGCGCAAACGTAATTGTGCTACGGCGAACAAACAACAGCCCGGCAAATACAGATGCCCACGAGACATAAACCATCGTCTCATACGAATTACTCCAGGGTGCATATCCACCTATGAACCACCGCATCCCCATCCCAGTGGTGTGGAAAAGAAAACCAATCACGACTCCACCGGCCAATATCCCGCTAAACCATTTCAACCATTTTCGTTTTCTAAAGAGGGAAGCAAAAGCCACTACCAGCAACATACCACCTAATATCAGGTATCCGGTTTTACAGAAGCGGAAGATATTCATTTTATTGTATCTCAGTTCCATCTTTATTTTGCGCATATCAATATCGAAAGTTTTACTTTTGCTTTGATAAATGCTTATCATCTCCAGCGTTTCGTCGGCTTTCTGCCAGTTACCCTCTTTCAGGCCGGTTTGTACATCCGCTATATATGTGAAAAAGATATCGGATACGAAAGCAGAGTCAGGGCCTGCGAATCCGGAAAGAGAATCCCTCGGTGCATACCATTTATGCTTTGGATCATCTTTTTTGGGAAAAATATTCAGCCGTTGGTAATGAAGCAGTTCATAGACGATATTGATTTGTTCGTCCAATTTGATCAGATCTTTATCGAAGCGGTTACGTTCGGCGGGCATTTTGTTATAAGCTTCTTCTAATTGCTCTTGCAATTTATAATTGCCCTGGCTGTCGAAAGCCTCGATATAAGCGAACATGCCTTCAGACAGATCATAATAACCGCTTAGCTCTTTATTGGACAAGGCGATTAACGGGATACGCATCCACATATCCGGCATAGCGAATATGCTTAGCAGGAACTGGTCTGAATTGAGATTACCTACTTTGTCTGCCTTATGTATTTTGCGGAGTATTTCCGATGAAAACGTATTTATTGGCATGATCCGGCTGTTATACGATTGCAAGGGTAGTGTTCCGAAACGGGCAGCGTGGGCGGGATCAACAGCATTTTTCTGTACAGCGTCCAACAGAGGCGATATACCGGGAGATGCTTCGGTGGAAGTTAGTACCAGTAAAAGGAAGACGATAGCCGCTCCTTTCCTCGATTCCTTCAGACGGCGGCTCAATTGGCGGAAACGGGAATTTTTCCCTGTCAGCGAGCAAACAAAGCCGATAGTGAGCAACAGATAACCAGTATACGTGACATTCCGCCCGGCGACATCTTTGTTGACGGATAGGATTGTTCCCTTTTCATCTCTGTCGTACGAAGCCTGAAAAAAACGGTATCCCTTCAGGTCTAGCACATTATTCATGAAAATCAGACTTTTGTAGCTTTTTCCGTCCAAGTGAATCAATACTTCGCTTTCGTACGAAGAAGGGCTGGATGATCCGGGGTACCGGGATAACGTGAATTTAATTAATTCCACACTGAAAGGGAGCGTATGATAAGTCGTTCCTTTCGACGTTTCTATTCTTATATGATTACTTTTGTCGCCTTCCCGTAAATGCAGAATACCCTCTTCCGCAAATAAATGGGATATCAGAGCACCCAGCAGAATAATGATGAACGACAGATGGACAAGCATAAACCCCCATTTGCGTTTTTTCAGTAACTGATGTCTGGCTACTACGGCAGTAAAGTTTATAACCAATAAAAACTGCACGAGAAAGAAAAGGGGGGAGTAATAAATGAGTACTTTGGCCATCTCAGTACCCAGATATTTCTCGATAAAAGTAGCCAGCGCCAGCCCACAAGCATAGATTACCAACAATACAATCGTGGTATAATACGAACAAATAGCTTTTTCAATGGTTTTCATTTTATATGATTATTAAAAGTAGATTGTTTATTCAATGGCAATTCCTTCTATTTCAATCAATAACTCGTCTCTACACACATCTGCGCACATATAAGAGACAGGAATAAAAAGATTGTATTCGTTGATGAGTCGTTCGGCGGATGCGTAATCTGTTTTGTTTTTCAAGTACACACGAAGCATAATCAATTGAGCCTTACCGGTAAGCCGGGTAATATTCTCCATTGTAATATGCAATTGATGTTCTAATCCGGCCTCTTTCAGGCTTTCCTCCCCCCGGATAGCGGCTGTACCGGAGATATAAACCAATCGTCGGTTATCGGATGTCAAGCTTTTGGCACGCTCAAATTTTGGTGTTTCCTTTTTCGTATGGTTTGCTTCCAGCACTTTTTCGGAATAAGCATGAGCTGCGGTTTGTAACGGGTTATCAATTGCTGCGACAAAAGTGCCGGGCGAGGTAAATACTGCTGCATCCAGGTCCACCAGAACGCCTCCCAGATTGGTACCTATCCCTGTAGCTGCCGGATAACCGGACGGCCACAAATCCTTTGCATAAAAATCACTTCGTGCGTTATTGAAGCTCTGGTAATGTTGGTTTCCATCGCTGAAACAACTTATCTGTTCGATATAGTTCCACTGCCGGATGATGCTGTGGATGGGGAAATGTTCAAGCTTCAGCAATTCTTCTATCTGGCAGAATACCTCTACTGATTGCTGTTCAATGGATGTGCTGATGTCGCTTTGGAATCCACCGGCAAAAAGGAAACGTCCTTCCGGGTTTTCCAGTAAGGTATAAGGTTTGTTTTGAAACCGTTTATGCGTAATTTTATCGATTTCACCGGCTATAATGCTATGTACTTCCACAAGAAGCGGCGCATGGAGGGGCGGTTGTGAAACGTAGCTCAATGCCGGCCTTCTGTTTCCGAAATAGGTTGCTGTTTTTTCTTTCAGCAAGGTACGTCTCTTTAGATATTCCTCATTTGATGGTGGGGTACCAAAAAAAGCAAGCCGAAGGATAGACTCATTTTTAGGCAATTGAGCAAACAGATGATCAACCATAGCCGGAAAATCCGTTTTTTTTGCTAGGTATATCCGGTATCTAATTTTCTCACAATAATTCATTCATTCTTCTTTTATGATGGGTTCACATTTTGTATATTATTGCAAAGATAAAAAAGTTTGCTGCTCGTGGGCATCCTTTCGGAACTTCCCGCGAGCGTTTCGCGGTGCACCCCAAAGCGATCGGGGTTAGCCCCAAAGTGATTGGGGTTAACCCCAAAACGGTTTGGATTCACCCGAAAACGATCAGGGTTCACCCCAAAGCGTTCTTCGACTTTTATATTACATTCTTTTACAAAATTTATTCAAAAACAGGAATGGCTTAAAATTTTTTTCATATATTTTTTGATGAATTAAATCAATACCTATCTTTGAAACGAAAATTTAAAATAATTTGCCTATGAAATAGATTAAACAACGGGAGGGAACTCTCAACTTTTAAAATGTAAAAAAAAGCGATTTTCTACTTTCTTGACTATCATTTACCACAACTACCTCGTTTTTACGAGCTACCAAATCAAGAATAAGTTAGCAAAACGCCATGAATATGGCGTGAAACAACTTATTAGATTTGGAGGCGTGGTAACCTGATAGTCATTTAAGTTGTTTTCACGCATGTCCAGAACTCAATTTTCAATTTAACTTTTAATTAAATTCAACATTTATGGAAAATGGAATGAAATTCATTTATGTATCTCTTTTCCTGTTTTTAGCAGGTGTGGGACAAATTTGTGCACAGCAGGGTAGTTTGAAAGGAACAGTGGTTGACATGAAAAACGAACCCATTATTGGCGCTAACGCCCTGATTAAGGGAACAACCGCCGGCACGGTTACGGATGCGGATGGAAATTTTACTCTTGAAGTAAGGAAAGGCGATGTTTTACAGGTGTCTTACATCGGATTTACGATGAAGGAAGTTCGCGTTGATGATTTCTCTTTCATGACAATAACCCTTGAAGAAGACAGATTGTCTCTTGATGAAGTGGTTGTTGTAGGTTATGGAACCCAGAAAAAGGCTAACCTCACGGGTTCTATTACCAATATTAATATGGACTATTTGAGCAACATCTCCACGACGAATCTTTCAAACACGCTTGCGGGGAGGGCTCCAGGCGTTAATATTGTCGGGAACTCCGGCATTGCAGGCAGTTCCTCCGAAATCAGGATGCGTGGAGGCTATGATGAGCCTTTGTATGTAATAGACGGTATCGCTAGGGATAAGAGCGCGTTTGATGCTCTTGAAGCAAATGAAGTAGACCAAATTTCATTCCTCAAGGATGCTGCGACATCATCCGTTTACGGAAGCCAGGCGGGCAATGGCGTTGTGCTGGTTACCACAAAGATTGGCGAGGCAAACAGTAAGCCGGTCTTTGGCTATCAAGGGAGTTATACCTTTATGGCCCCTACGAAAAAACTGCTTACCGACTTAATTACGGCCACAGACGAACTTACCTATCAGAATGATGTAATTGTAAACCGAAACCGTAACAATGGAACAAATCTTGCCATTCCTAATGGCGAAGAAGAGTTTGCCTATTTCAAAGACAGAACCTACAGTGTGAATGATTGGATTTGGCAAACGCCTTGGAACACGAAACATTCGTTAAGCATAAACGGAGGAACAGATAAGGTTCAGTATTTTACCATTCTGAGCTATATCGGTGAAGAAGGATCGTATGTTTCGCTCGACAATGAAAAATTCAATGTACGTTCTAATCTGACGGCACAAATCACAGACTTTATTAAAGCAGGCCTTAATCTTTCGGCCAATCAAAGCAACAGCAACAGGTTCCTTTGGCCATTTGCCAATTTGAACACTGTCGAATCACAAACGGTTGCCGACCTTTACCGGTGTTCTTTCAACTGGCCGAGAACCTATCCGTTTTATTTGGAGGCAGACGGAACGCCTGCCGACCGCGTGACGGAATATCCGCTGGAAGTTCCTGTGGGCAGTTGGAACATGTGGAACGTAATTGATCAGATTACCGGAGACAGGTACGATAAAACGAGAGACCGCAAGTTTAATGGCATACTTACGTTGGACATAAGCCTGGAAAAACTTATTAAGGGTTTATCCACCAAGTTTGTTGGAAGCTATTTGGCAACAGACAATATGAACAAGAAGTATCTTACGTTCCAAAATAATTACACCTTTATTTCCAAAGACCCTTCCGGGAATAGATTTATCCCTGCGGCGCCGGATCCGACAAAGATGTCGGTCTTTTCATTTAACAACACGCAGGAGTTTCTTGATTATACAACACAAACATACTGGGAAAACCAACTAAACTGGTACCTTAATTATGCCAATGTATTTGGAAAACATAATGTGAACGCTTCGATTATTTTTGAACAGTGGCAAAGAGGCGGCGAAAAGATAAACGCGCGTGGTGAAAACCCAATCACCCATTACGACCAAATGTTTGTTTATTCAAACGACAGGGATTACAGGTGGGGCGATGCCGTTGAGCGCAATGGCGGAAGACTGTCGTGGATTGGCAGGGCATCTTATAACTACGCCCAAAAATACATTGGCGAAGTTTCGTTTAGGTATGATGGGAGTTACCTGTTCCCCGAAAACAAAAGATGGGGCTTCTTCCCCTCAATATCCGCAGGGTGGAGAATAAGCGAAGAATCGTTTATGAAATCCGTTGATTGGCTAAACAACTTGAAACTTCGTGCTTCTTACGGGACAACCGGTAATGAGATTTATATTGACAACACAAGAATGCGCGAGATTTACGGCACAATCCGCAATGACTTCAAGCTTAATGAAAAAATTTCTCCCTTTACCTATCTCCCGAATTATGAAGCTGGAGAGTCTTATATATTCGGCACGGGGAAATATGTGGGACTGACCCAGGGCGCTACTCCCAACCCCAGTGTAACATGGGCAACTTCGGCCACCTATAATGGGGGTATTGATGCAACCGTTTTGGACAACAGGCTTTCGGGATCGATAGATGGGTTTTTCCGTGTTGAATCGAATATTCTTACCACACGTATTGTAACGCTACCCGATAACTACGGACAGAGCCTTGCCCCCGAAAACTATGCCCAACGTTCCTGGAGAGGCGTTGAATTTGAAGGGTCGTGGAAAGACAGGGCTTCCAAAGATGTCTCTTATTCTGTCTATGGAAATATCGGATACACCCTTGACAGATGGGATAAAATTGATCAGGAAGCAACCTACTTGCCCGGTGGGCCGCTTGAAGATATGACTTTAGTGGGTGGGCCGCTGAATGTCATCACGGGATTTAAGACGCTCGGAATGATTCGCACCCAGGAAAAACTGGATGAACTGCTTGCTAGCGGCGTTACCTATTGGGGTAGGAAACCGTACCTCGGAGGACTTTATTTTGAGGATATTCGTGGAGATGCTTATTCACAGGGACCCGATGGAAAGGTCGATGCGAATGACATACAAATACTTTCAAAGAATGCTTATCCAAAGATCAATTTCGGTTTTGGCGGCAGTGTGACGTGGAAAGATTTCGTTGTTGATTTGCATTTTAACGGTGTTGGAAAATACGACCGGATGGTTGGCACATCCGGCGGTGGCGATGGTACACACTCCGGAGGATTCGCGCAATATGGCGGAACGGTCAGGCCGTACTTCCCCATTTGGGCAACTGGAAACAGTTGGACTATCGACAACCCGAATGCCCCTTATCCGGCAGTTGTTGGAAGCTCATGGTATGAATCGGGAACAGGGAATCAGTCGTTTTGGATTAGAAACGGCGCATATGTCAGGCTGAAAAATCTTAATGTGGGGTACAATATACCTAGATCTGTGACTCGCCTGTTGGGCCTTTCGTCCGCTCAGGTGTTCTTTAACGGAACGAACTTGTTTGTTATTTCTCCGTTAACTGAATTTCATGATCCCGAACAGGATACCTATGACAGTTACCCTCTGATGAGGTCGTTTACTTTTGGCTTAGACATTAAATTTTAAAAGGAGATAGAAAAAATGAGAACATTAAAATATATTTTAATAGCTGTTTCCGCACTGTTCATATCCGGTTGTAACACACTCGACGTGGAAAACATTTACAACTACGATGCGGAATTGGTTTGGAATGATGAAAACCTGGTCAATTCCTATCTGGCCGATTTGTATTATCGCATTTATGAAGAGCCGAGCAATACAAGTGACACAAACAACGAACAAATGACAGGCATTTATTGGTATGCCGACAGGGTGTCCATCACCAATGACGAGGGAAAACTGTGGGATTATACAAACATTCGTAAAATCAATGAAGGGCTTCAAGAAATAGAAGGCAGCACACTTGATCAGGACTTTAAGGACAATATCAAAGGACAACTGTTGTTTTTACGCGGCTATCTTTATTCAAAAATGGTATTTCGTCATGGTGGAGTGCCGTATATAACCGTTCCTCAAAATAGAGAGGAAGACGATCTGTTTGTGTCCAGGAATACGACGGCCGAATGTTTCAATTTTATAATTAAGGATATTGATGAAGCGATAACGCTTCTTCCCGAATATATCCCAAGTTCGTCGAGTGATTTCGGAAAAGTTCATGGGGCGTATGCTTTGGCATACAAAGCCGAGGTCTTGCTCTGGAAAGCTTCTCCTATCTTTCACCCAAGCAATCCTTACAACAATTCGGATTGGCAGGCGGCATACAATGCATCTAAAGAGGCGTATAATAAACTTACCAGTTATGGATATAACCTCGAACCGGAATTTAAGAACATATTCTTGAACGAAGGAGGCCCCGAAACGGTCTTTTCCGTCATAGCCATCTATCCGAACAGGACGTTTAACTACCTTGCCTGGGGGGCAAGGCCCGGTAGCGAAGCTCGTGCGCAAGCATCCTGTGGTATTACATGGGAATATGCTAAAGACTTTCTGATGAAAGACGGGAAAAGATGGAATGACCCATCATCCGGATATTATACCAGCTCGGACGAGACCGAGTTCGCCCAGCATTTCTGGGAAAACAGAGACGACAGGTTCTATGCCTCCTTGCTCTGGAACGGCGCTTTGTATGAAGTCGGCGGCAAGTCGGGGAATCGTCAATATACGGCGCTTGGATTGTGCAACACGCTCGACGATTTTGGTACCAATCCCAAAGCAAGCATCAATTCTACAAACCTCGACAGGTATTCGGGCATTTTTCAAAGAAAGTTTGACGACTTGAAGTTGTCTCAAGCCACCAGCCTGCAATATGATATTGACTGGATTGTGTTCAGGTTTGCCCAAGTTATCTTAAACTATGCCGAAACCGCCAACGAGACGGGCAATACCTCCGAAGCGGTTGAATTATTGAAACAGATCCGTAAACGTGCAGGTATCGAAGCAGGCGCCGATGGTACCTATGGAATTGGAACCCCTGGCAGGGAACAATTGCGTGAACTTATATTTGCCGAACGAAACGTTGAGTTTGGTTTTGAAGGAAAAAGATATGATGATCTTAGAAGGCTCCGTGAAATAGGAAGACTGCACAATTCCATTAAACACGGACTTGAGGCTATTGCCGTTAATCCCGACAGAACAGAAATGGATATGGGCGAAGCATTGACCAAATGCAATGCAGAACAACTTACTGAATCGGATTTTAAGTATGTTATTCATCAAATTCCATTCAGCGGGGTTAAGGTTAATGAAATTCCCGATGTAAACAAATACACCATTTATCCCATTAAACAAAGCGTACTCGAAAAAAATCCAAAGATTGAACAAAACAGTAATTGGGGCGGAAAATTCAATCCCACGTTGGAATAATACATGCGAACGTCTCTGTATTTATTAATTCCTGTTCTTGTTACTGTTTAACTAAAAGGGCTGTTCCACATGCAAAGGGGGACAGCCCTTGACATTATGTAGAGTTATCAAGGGGCAAAAGTATCGCATTGTTCTTTCGGAAATAATCATGTACATTTGCGTTGATAATTAAAAACAAATGACAGAAGAGATAAAAAAGGCTTGCGAGGTGATGAGATCCGGGGGGATTATACTTTATCCTACTGATACGATTTGGGGCATTGGGTGCGACGCTACCAATGAAAAGGCGGTGCAAAAGGTGTATGAATTGAAACAAAGGTTTGATAATAAGGCGATGCTGGTATTGATTGATACTCCCGCTAAGTTGGAAATATATGTAGATAAGGTGCCGGAAATAGCCTGGCAACTGATTGAAGTGGCAGATAAGCCGCTGACCATCATTTATGAGAAAGGAAAGAACTTGGCCGAGAACCTTCCGGCTAAAGATGGAAGTATAGGGATACGTGTAACGAACGAAGCTTTTTCACATGCGCTTTGCGAGCGTTTCCACAAGCCTGTCGTTTCGACTTCTGCTAATGTGAGCGGTAAACCCTCGCCTGCCGGTTACTGTGAGATTTCCAGTGCGATCAAGGAAGGAGTGGATTATATTGTGAATTATCGTCGCTACGACAGGCAGAAAGCAGCGCCGTCGAGTATTATCCGGTTAGGATCGGGAGGAATCATTCAAGTAATCAGGCGATGAACAGAAAGGTACAGATCTTCAAATACATTGTCTCGGATTTCTTTTCGGCCTCTGTTGTATGGTTATTGTTCAATATCCTGCGATATAATGAGATTGCTTATTACCTTGGCTATGCTTCGTTGACGAGTTACTTGACATATTCGGTTGTCTGGGAGGTGCAAGTGGCAATTCCGTTCTTCTGGTTGGTGCTTTATTATTTTTCGGGCTACTATAACCAGCCTTTTGGTAAATCCCGGCTCAGTGAGTTCTTTCTTACGTTTGTGACGGTGGTCTGCGGGGTTACTTTATTGTTTTTTATTCTTATATTGAATGATTTGCCTCGTTCGTTTCATATTTACTATCAATTGTTTTTTACGCTTCTTGCCTTGCAGTTCTTTTTTACGTACCTGCCTCGTTTGTTTATCACGCAAAACGGGCTGGACAAAGTAAAGAACCGGAAATGGTCGCTGAACGTATTGATCATCGGAACCGGCCCGAAGGCCATACAGATTGCAGGCAATTTGTATGATATGGGCTATCATATAGCCGGCTTTGTAGCAGAGGACGAAGAAGCCCAAATAGCAATTGAGCCAACCTTGTTGATAGGGACAATAGATGATTTATCTGCTATTGTACCGGCGAAATGCATCGATGAAATCGTTGTTGCTATCGAATCGACCGATAATGAAAGGAGAATTCATCTCTTGTACCCACTCTACCGTTACAAATGCCCGATAAAGATATTGGCCGATAAATCGAATATGCTGTCCAAAGTCAAGATAAAAACCATCCGCGGCTTGCCTTTAGTGGACGTTACCGACAATAATTTCTCCGGCGCAGAAAAAAACATCAAATTATGGATGGATAGGAGCATTGCCGTCCTGGCGCTTATCCTGCTCTGTCCGGTATACCTGTATATAGCCTGGAGGGTGAAAAAAGATTCTCCCGGTCCGGTGTTTTTCAGGCAGGAGCGGATAGGTTACAGGGGGCGTCCTTTTGTGATATATAAGTTCAGGACGATGTTTGCAGGCTCCGAAAACAACGGACCGCTGCTTTCGAACGAGAACGACAGCCGGGTGACTCCCTTCGGGCGCCTGATGCGTAAGTATCGTCTGGATGAACTTCCTCAATTCTGGAACGTGCTGAAAGGGGATATGTCGTTGGTTGGCCCTCGCCCGGAACGGCGTTATTTTATCGATCAAATCGTGAAAAAAGCTCCGTTTTACTACCTCCTGCACAATGTACGGCCGGGAATTACCTCTTTAGGCATGGTGAAATACGGCTATGCCTGCAATGTGGACGAGATGGTTGAACGATTGGAATACGACATGCTTTATTATGAGAATATGTCGCTGGTATTAGACATGACTATATTAGTATATACCATCAAAACCGTAGTTACGGGGAAAGGCATTTAAGATGACAAAAAACGATAACTTATTCTACAAGTTCCTGGTATGGAGAGAAAAGCGGATAAAAGAGAAACACTTTGTCCTGTTTGTCAGTTTTCTGGTCGGGATCTGTACGGCGGCATCCGCCATTGTGCTTAAACAACTAATTCACTTTATCCAATCCGCTCTTACCCGCAATATGGATGTGAGCGAGGCTAATTATTTGTTGCTGCTTTACCCCGTAGTGGGTATTTTGCTGGCGGGCCTGTTTGTGAAGTACATCGTACGCGATGACATCAGCCACGGGGTCACAAAGATATTGTATGCCATTTCGCAACGCAAAAGTCGTATCAAGCCTCATAATATGTGGAGCTCGCTGGCTGCCAGTTCCGTCACCATCGGTCTGGGAGGCTCGGTCGGAGCCGAAGCGCCGATTGTGCTGACGGGGGCGGCGATAGGCTCCAATCTGGGCCGCCTGTTCCGGATGGAACAAAAAACGCTCATGCTGCTCGTAGGCTGCGGGGCGGCGGGGGCGATTGCCGGTATATTCAAGGCCCCGATTGCCGGATTGGTCTTTGTTATCGAAGTGTTGATGCTGGATCTGACGATGACGTCTGTCATGCCTTTGCTGATTTCATCGGTGACGGCGGCCACCGTGTCGTATATATTCACCGGGATGGAAGCTATGTTCAAATTCTCGCAGACCGAAGCTTTCGAGATAGGGCGTATTCCATACGTCCTGCTGCTGGGCGTTTTTTGCGGACTGCTTTCGCTCTATGTCACGCGGATGATGAATAAGGTTGAGGGCGCTTTGGGTAAATGGATCTATTGGAAGAAATTTGTTTTGTGCGGCCTCGTATTGAGCGTTCTTATTTTCCTTTTTCCACCATTATACGGAGAAGGCTACGATACAATCGGCTCGCTGCTGAACGGGCAGTACGGACATATTATGAATAAGAGCCTCTTTTACGGCATGAACACTTCCTATTGGGGCGTGCTGGTTTTCTTGTTGCTCATTCTGCTGACTAAGGTTTTTGCTTCGATTGCCACCAATGGCGGAGGTGGATGCGGAGGGATCTTTGCGCCCAGTTTGTATCTGGGATGCATCTTGGGATTCATGTTTGCCCATACGTCCAACTATTTTGATTTTACCACATATGTTTCCGAAAAGAATTTCGCTTTGCTGGGAATGGCTGGCGTTATGTCGGGTGTGATGCATGCTCCGCTAACGGGCGTATTCCTGATTGCCGAGCTGACGGGCGGATACGACCTTTTCCTCCCGCTGATGATTGTCTCCATCAGCTCATACCTTACTATTCTTATGTTTGAACCCCATAGCATATACTCCATGCGTCTGGCGCAGAAAGGGAAGCTACTTACCCACCACAAAGACAAAGCTGTACTGACCTTGCTGAGTACCGATGGCTTGATAGAAAAAGATTTCCTGACCGTACGTCCGGATATGACCCTGGGCGATGTGGTGAAGGTGATCGCCCAAAGCGGGCGCAATGCCTTCCCGGTAATTGATAAGAACGGCGTATTGCTGGGCGTCGTGCAATTAGATGATATCCGCAACATCATGTTCCGCCCCGAACTCTACGACCGTTTCCGCGTGTCCAAGTTCATGGTATCCGTCCCCGCCAAGATCGTGATCAATACGCCCATGGAAAAAGTGATGCAAACATTTGATGACACCAAGGCCTGGAACCTTCCCGTAATAGACGCAGACGGACGTTACATCGGTTACATGTCTAAATCCAAAATCTTCAATTCCTACAGAGAGGTATTGGTCGATAACTTTTCGGGCGATTGACAGAATCTGGTTCGAAAACCATATATTTGTGCAATCATAAAAGACACAGGCAAAGCCTGTGCAAGTATACAAACTGATTTTTTAATTTAATACAGGAAGTTTTATTATGAAAATGAAAACTATGGGAGGAATCCTCACGTGTATGCTCTTACTCTTTTGTAGCAACCGTATGGACTCCGGCCTTTCTCCCACCGACAAGACGCCCTTTGAAGGCACATGGGAAAGAGTGAGAAACGAAATGACGCGCTGGACGTTCGCCGGCAATGCGTATGAGGTATATGATGAACTGGCCAGCGAATCAGGCGATCATTACCACAAAGGAACATTTATCTTCAAGGAAGATCCATCCAAAAATCGCGGTATGATTGAATTTAGGCAGACCCATTCGGCCAAAACAAGCGGCGCATGGACTCCGAATGAGGAATACGAACGGACCACCTACAAATTCGTTAACGACACTACGCTCGAAATTTCTTCTGCCAGGTATCGTAAAAAGTAAATTGAACAACGTCATTGCACGCAGGAACGACGAAGCAGTCCGGTGATTTACAAACACCCTGGATTGCTTTCTGCTTTGTCCTTCGCAGTTGTAACGACGGAAAACCAGCTTTCGGCACAACCCCTTTACTTCCAATAACAAACTACTTAATCTGTTTACTACCTCCATGAAATACTTCTACTCTTCTGTGTTGCTTTGCGCAACGTCGTTTTGTTTTGCCCAGCAAGATTCAATTATTCCTTTTGAGAATGCCTACAAGCGAGTGTATCACATCACCAAGATATCAGGGAACAAACCTGTAATAGATGGGAAATTGGATGAGCCTGTCTGGAGTGAGCAAGGCCAGTGGTCCGAACCCTTCGTGCAGGTGGAGCCTTACGAACGGAAAGTATCCTCGTCGTTTACCCGCGTGAAGCTTTTTTACGACGACAAAAACGTTTATGCCGGCTTCTACTGTAAAGAGGCCGAGCCGGAAAAGCTGAACCGCTTCGTCGGCGACCGTGATAACAGCACGCTGGGAGACTTGGTCGGCATCGCTTTCGATACGTATCATGATTTCCGGGCTGCTTCGGAATTTGACCTGAACCTGGGGGGCAACAAAACCGATCAGGTTATCACCGACAAACAAATACCCACCCTGAGCTGGAATGCCGTATGGGAAGGCCGTACACACACGAACATGGAAGATTCGAGCTGGACGGCGGAACTACGCATCCCGTTCAGCCAGCTTCGGTACAATCAGCGCTCAAACGACGGGGTTTGGGGGGTGCACATGAGTCGTACCATACGTCATAGCAACGAGGTGCAAAACTGGAGTATGATTCCGCTCAAAAATAACGGATATGTCTTCTCCTTCGGCGAACTGCATGGGATGAACGACTTGCCCAAATCGCGCGGCATCGAGTTTTTGCCCTACCTCATGGGGAAATACCGCAAGGATATAAAAATACCCGGAAGCCCCTATCAGAAAGGACAGGCCTGGGACGGAAACGTTGGGCTGGACGCCAAGTTTTCGCTATCGGATTACACCTTCGACCTCACCGTCAATCCGGACTATGGACAGGTCGAACTCGACCCCTCCGTCATGAACCTGACAACGTATGAAACCTTTTACGAAGAAAAGCGCCCCTTTTTCCTCGAAGGGAAATACATATTGGATTTCAGCAACGGGGCCGATATGATGTTTTATACCCGCCGTATCGGCGCTTCGCCCTCCTATCGGCCCTTTGTCGATAATGTCGGCAGCTTTGCCCAGACCAAAGAAAATGTGCCCATTCTCGGCGCTCTGAAACTGACGGGGACGAGCCGGAACGGCCTCACCATCGGCATCGTGCAAAGTGTTACGGCACGCTCGTCTTCTAAAGTCACCCGCAACGGCACGGAGTCGTCCGAAGTGATAGAGCCTCTGACCAATTACACGATCGGACGGGTGCAGAAAAACTGGAAAGGGAATACCTTGCTCGGAGGGATGATCACCTCTGTGAACCGCCTACTCGATGAGCCGCACCTGAAAAGCCTCCTGGTGAGCGACGCCTTTGCCGCCGGAATTGACTTTACACAATACTTCAACAACCGCCTGTATTACCTCGACGTAAAAGCGAT
>JAISZY010000198.1 GCA_031284375.1 Tannerellaceae bacterium
AGGAGAATGGAAGCGGAAGATCTTATCAGGCATGGTTTATTGTCAACGAAGAAAAAGCAGGGCAGGCAAGGATGAGAGCTATGCAAAAAGCTTTTGAGGAAAGCAAACTTGCTCAACAGTATGCCAGTCAGGTAGCCGATTTTGTAAAAGCAGGATTTGAAGTGGAAGGAGAGTGATGAAAAACAGGATTTTTTTGTGCTGTTTCTTTACGGCGCTGATATGCTACACGGGAAACCATGCGCTTTTTGCCCAGTCAGGCGCTTCGCATCCCGACAAACTGCCTTGGGTGGACGGAGAGTTTCCCGCAAAACGGGGCGCTTTCGAATATCATGTTGCACGGGGCGAAGGAGCCACTCTCTCGGGCGCCCGCAACGACGCTTTCAGTGGACTGCTTGCCGATTTGGGCAATCAAGCCGGCGTTACGGTCAATTCGCAGACGATTGCAGAAATCAAAAGCAGTCTGAACTACAACGCCGGTTCGGAAAATTATCAGGAAAGTACCTCAAATGTTACCACGCACCGGATTGACCGTGAAGGCTTCAAAGCCTCGTTCACCAAAGTAAGCGAATATTACGAATATGCCCTCGGACGCTACCTGCTGTGGGAATTGTACGAAGTGTCGGCGGGTGCGGCGTTTACCGCTGTTATTCCCGAATATACCACCCATTATGGAGGGTCGGCGCTGTGGCGTTCGATGATTATTCCCGGATGGGGACAGTTTCACAAAAAGAAAGTCACAAAGGGAGTAATCATGCTTACGGCAGAAGTAGCAGCGATCAGTGGTTTGGCATTCTGTGAATTACGGCGTTCGGACAACTGGAGAAAATCCACCGAAACAACCAATGTAAACATTGCAAAAGAATACCGTAACAGAGCCGATTCGTGGGAACTGCGACGGAATATATTCGTCGGCGCAGCAGCAGGAGTTTATCTCTGGAATGTGCTCGACGCAGCGATGGCTAAAGGAAAACTCAAATACGCATGGGTACCGGATAACCTGAACCTGATTACAAACGGGTCTAACGGTTATTATTATTGTGGATTATCTATTGATTTTTAATTATAATTAAATAAATGACAGTATGAAGAAATTTAAATTTATTTCGATGTTAAGCATCCTTGTATGTTTATGGATGCTGTCTTCCATCTCATGTGAAGAAAAAGACCCCTTGGTAGTACAGGGGAATATAGAAGGTATGGTGGTGGATGCGGAAACCGATCAAGCGATACCGGGCGTAAACGTTACCATTGTTGCCAACAGCAGTACGACATTTGCCGAACAAAGCAAACTGACCGGCTCCGACGGAAAATTCAGTTTCAAGGATTTGGAAGCAGGCAATTATAAATTGACGTTTTCCAAAGACGGCTACGAGGATAACAGTAAGAATATCAACCTGAGCGCCGGACAGACAAGTTCGAGCGATGTGAGTTTGACGCCAGTAAAACCTGTGTTGTCTGTTTCTTCCGTTTTGTTGGATTTTGGGATGGAAAACAATATCCTGCCGATAGAAATCTCGAATATAGGAAAAGGCGAATTAGACTGGAGTATAGTGGAAGATTTGGCATGGCTTTCTGTTAATCCTACTTCGGGGAAGACCACCACTAAACCAGCGTCCATTGCCGTAACTATCGACAGAACCCTGTTTACGGAAACGTCCAAATCAGGTACTTTCGTCATCAATTCCAACGGAGGAAGCGCTACGGTCAATATATCGGCAGGTCGTGAAAATCCGATTTTAGCCGTATCCCGCACACACCTGGATTTTGGTATAGAAACCAATAATCTCACATTTGAAGTCTCGAATACGGGAAAAGGCGAATTAAACTGGAGCATAGTGGAAGATTTGGCATGGCTTTCGGTTAATCCTGCTTCGGGAAAGACAACTACTACCGCTTCCGTAGTAACTATAACGGTAGATAGAACTCAGCTTATGGAAACTTCCAAAACAGCAACATTCCTTGTAAATTCAAATGTCGGAAGTGCAACCATTAATGTATCTATCAGCAAACCTACGTCTGTTTTAAACGTAACGCCCGCCTCTCTCGACTTTGGAGAAACCGAAACGGAAAAGTCAATCAACGTATCCAATGCCGGAGTAGGAACGCTCAGTTACGAAACCACAGCCTCCCAATCGTGGATTACTATCGAGAACGGCACAAACTCGGTAACTACCGATACCAAAATCATTAAGGTTACAGTATCTCGTGCAGGTTTAAGTCCAAGTAGCTATACCGGAAATGTGGTCATTAACTCCAACAGCAACTCCGTTACCGTACCGGTATCTATGACTGTCATTCAACCCTCTGCTCCCGGACTGCTGAACGGACAGGCAAGCGGTATTACTTACAGTTCGGCGCAAGTGTCGGGTACGCTGACCTCTTTGGGCAGCTCTGCCGTTACACAGCACGGACACTGCTGGAGTACCTCGCCAAATCCAACCGTTACAGATAACAAAACTACATTAGGCGGTACAAGCGTGCTGAAATCCTTTTCGAGCAATATCACAGGATTAAGCGCCAATACTACTTATTATGTGAAAGCGTATGCTACTAATGCCATAGGTACTACCTATTCCGACGCTATTACTTTTACTACGCTTCCTCCGCCTACGCTTGCCACGGTGCAAACGCTTCGTACCGAAAACGTCAAACGCAACCAAATAAGCGGAGTGGGTAACCTTACCGTGCTGGGTGATGGTTTGGTAACAGATCATGGTTTCTGTTATTCAACAAGCAACGCAATGCCTACTACAAGCGATTCAAAAAGAAGTTTAGGGCAAACTACTCAAGTGGGTGAGTTTACTGCTATCATAACGGGATTACAGCAGGCAACCAAATACTATTTACGAGCTTATGCCGTAAACAGCAAGGGTACTGCTTATGGCAGTGTAATAGAAGCTACCACAACTGATCCGACTCCTATAGTAACAAGTGGATTAGTAGCATACTATACATTTGATGACGACAATTGTGCCGAATCGCAAGGAAAAGCGGAATATAACGGAATAAAGCAGGGAAGCGGTAATCCTGTATTTTCTACAGATATACCGGGAGGAGATGGAAAATCGTTGCAATTGAATAAAGACGCCTACTTTTATGTGCCGACAGGTCCGATAAATCGTTATCCTGGAACTTTTTCTTATAGCGTCTGGCTTAAAACAATGACTGTTGGTAATACAGTGATTGATTTTCAAACTACTAATTACAGGTCTGCTATTTATATTTCAACTAATAACACGATTGCTAATCAAAAGTACAGCTCCTACTATGATTATGCCTTTAATATTGATGTATCCGGTTTATTACTGGATGGAGGCTGGCATTTATTGAATATTACCAGAAACAGTGGCGTTTTTAAGCTGTATATTGATGGCATTTATTATGCAAGTGTATCAAGCAGCAGTACATATTCCGATAATGTACCCATGTTTATCGGCAACGGTTTTACCGGAAAAATGGATAATTTCCGTATTTATAACCGGGAATTGACGCAAGCGGAAATAACCGAAATCTATAATGCAAAACAGTAAGAATAAATGAAGTAAATAATCGACCATGCCCGCGGGGGAAAGGCGGGCATGGTTTAAAAAAAGGAAAATAAGGAGGTTAGAATGATGAAGAAAATTAGTAGTAAAAGGAATATGTTATTGACAATATTATTATTGACAACCATGTTTCATGCGAATAACTGTACTCAGGCTACAAAAACAGATAAGATTATCAAAATTACAAAAACATTAGCCAAGTCATTCGTGATCTTTTCGGAAACTGTCAGTGCAATTAACGAATTGACTATCAACCTGACTGATAATACAAAGAAAAAATTAACCACAAA
>JAISZY010000207.1 GCA_031284375.1 Tannerellaceae bacterium
GAAAACGGGTGGTATAAACTTGAGTGTAGATAAAGTTTTAGACATTGCAAAGACGATTACCACCCTGAAAATCAAGTTGCCAATCAGCAATGAAATGATGACGAAAACGATGTTGCTAACCCCAAGTCACAAGTCTATTGCCAAACTTTTTGACCAAATTTTTTGGAAATCCGTTTAGAGGGTCTCAGTGGCGAAGTCAGGAATTCAGCTCATTACTTATTCGTTACCTGTTCCTGTTTTGTTTGCTTCTTTTTGCTTGAAAATCACATGAACAAAGAACAAATATTGGAGGAAGGAAGTCGCCTAAAGGGCAGGGAACGCGTTGGCCATCACACGGCGTCGCCTTTGGTTGGAAATAGATGCCTGTTTTAGAAAATGTTCCTGATAAGAGAAGCAAGAAGTTTGCGTTGCCAGTTGGTGGAAATTCCGGGCGCCTCATTTTTAGCAATGGAATCGTTATGCCAGAGCAGAACCAGTTCACCGCCGGCTTGCGCCACTTGCTCTGCCAACTGCCGACAATAAGCGAAGGCTTCGTTGTAGGCTAAATTCATATATTGCCGCTCGCTTAAGCTACATTCCATGATGGTTAAGGGGTGAAGCAGGAGGGAAGATATCCGTTTATTCTCCGGGTTAATCCAATGGACCGGGTGGCAAGTGCCCAGGCGGAAACCGGCAACATCGGCATAGCCCATTGTGAAATCGTCTGTGATGCCGGTTCTTTCGAGCCAGTCCATATCTTCCGGTTCACGCGAAGCCAAGTAATGGTGACGGTTGTAGCGTATGGTTCGTCCGGTAGCCTTTTCCAATAACTCCAGCTCGGAGGTGATGAGCGATGGCGTTTTTCCCGCATCGAAACTACTGTGCAGACCAACAGTCACGTTTTCGGAAGCGCACAAGGCAAGTAGCTTGCGCATATCCCTCGAATATAAATTGTATTTCGGTTTATCCTCAGGGGAAGAGCCGGATGATTTAAAAAAGAAAACCGTTTCGCTCCGCTCATTGCCGATGGTATTTTTTAAGGAATTGCTTAGTTTGAGCAACCAGGGGAAGGTATAATAAGGATCCTGTTCCAGCGGCCCGGTCAAATAGTTTAGCGCGTGGCGCCAGCCTTCCCCTTTGATGCTTACCCTTGCGAAATTCCTTAATGTCCGGCAATAGAAGGGAGCGTCGACGTCGTGTGTCAACCAAATCTTGCTGATTTCCGGTTTGGGTTCCGCGACGTCTACGTGTGCATGTCTGAGCCACTCTCTTAAAAGTTTTCCATATTCATCAACTACGGGGCGATGGATAAATCCGGCCCGGTAAGGTAAAGATGATTTGCCAGCGAAACGTCCGTATGCATCCCGTTCGTTTCGCTTGCACAGTTCCTCATAGCGAGTTAAAAGAAAATAGGAAGCGGCTATGATATCGGCATGTACAACCAAGGTTTCTCGAAACCATTCGACCTGGGGCGTACCGAACAACAATGGAACTCCCTGGATTGTATTCAAAGGAAGTTTCGGAATGGATTCGGCTTCCCCGTAAACGTTTTCTTTGAAAAAAGGAGAAGGGAGTATCACAACTTTATACCGGGAGAATTTGCTCTCATCGTCGGTGTAACCTACCAGACTGCCGAATGTACCGGCCTTCTCTCCTCCGATCAGGAATTTGACGATGTAGGAAATTATTTTTTCCATACTGGCTGTTTGTCACAAAAATAGCCTGATGACTTCAAATGCTTCCGCATAAGAACAACCCGCCTGAACCCCTCTGGCCCTGGCCAATGAAAATATAAATTCGGCAGACAAATAATCGCGGTTTCCTTGCGATTTGTATTCTTTCAAGGCGTTTATTTTGTATTCAATATGATGTTTGTCTAATTTAACAAAGCACTGTGTATTGAATGTCAAATTATTCCAGATCAGTTCGTAACCAAGCAAAGTGGTATTTTTGAAAGCTCTCAATCCTTCTTGAGCAATCGTTGTATGATCCTGATGAATATCGTGCAGGCTCGGAATAAATACCAGATCGAAGTCGGACGATTTGCGCAGTCGAATCAGTTCTTCCAATATTTCCTGGCGCACATATCCTAATTTGCGTACTTCATAATTGTAAACTACAAGATTTTCGGGCGGAATCCCCAGTTTCGCTGTGGCTTGTTTCACTTCCGTTTTCAATATATCTTTCGGAAAGCCTTCCGGCACCGACTGCTGGGCTGTAGAGAAGGCAACATAAGTTACCTTCTTTCCCAATTCTACCAAATGCCGGATAGTTCCTCCCATCCCCAATTCACCATCATCGGTATGGGGAGCAAGAACGATCATGTTTTCATAATTATTCAGCATTATCTTGTCTCCTTACGTAAGCGTTTTGTAAATTTTCAGCCAAGCCCTGTATAATAAACCGATGTTACCTCTACTTATTGCGAAGTAGGGCGTTTGAACAGCGCCGAACTCACGGAAAAAGCGTTCTACGCCGGGAAGCATCGAACCCTCGAAGTCGAACCGGTTCGTGTATGCCGAAACAGCCTGAATGGCTTCCCACAGAACGAGGGCTTGCGCTCCCGAATCCCGCAAAGCAGGATCGGCACCTCCAGCCAGGTAATAGGCAGAGCTTTCTTGCCAGACGATAAATGCAGCGGCATGAAGCCGCCCGGCTTCGTCGTAACCGCCCCACAGGTCGCCCTGAGTTCGTTCACGACAAAGGTGAATCAAATGCTTCAGATGGTTTGTGTGTTGCGGTTTCCTGCCCTGCCGCTCGAAGGTAAGGGTATGAACGCGCAGGAAGTCTTCGGTGGGAATACCTCGCTTTACGACAAGGCGATGTTTTGTTGCTTTGGTAATCTTACGCCGGAGGTGTATGCTCATATTCTCCCTCAGACGTTCGGTTTGGCGTATATCATGCAGCACGTACGTATAGCGGGTAGTCTGCCGGTAGCCAGCCCAATAAAACGGTAGCCAGTCGGTTATCCCATAATGGAAATTTTGCAGGAAAGCCGCGTACTGTCTTAATTCCTCAACAAATACCTGACCAATCTGTTGTCGCCGCCCCAAAGCCGTAGTGTATTTCGTATCGCCCGATTCTTCGGCAAACCAGATGCCCATTGTTTGGGTGTAGGGCGGCATGGAAACGATTCCCGGTAGGGGGATATAGAGCGGCATGGCGGCGCGTATCCGCCCTTTTTCCTCCCATAGCAAAACATCCCACTTTGCCCGGCAGACCGCATCCAGCCACCAATCCCTCGAAAATATCGGGATGTTAGCCTCCGTGCGGCAGAGGGAGCGGTATTTGTCTTTGTCTGTCAACTTTTGAGGGCTGCGAAAATGAGGTTGGAAAGTTCTTCGGCAAGTTCGGGGTTGTCGGAAAGACATTGTTTGGCGGCGTCGCGGCCCTGCCCCAGCTTGGCATCGTTGTAGCTATACCACGAGCCGCTTTTTTTGATGATATTCAGTTCGGCTCCCAGATCAATGATTTCGGCGTTACGCGAGATGCCTTCGCCGAACATGATGTCAAACTCTGCTTTGCGGAACGGGGGCGCTACTTTGTTTTTCACCACTTTTACCCGCACATGGTTACCTTTCACGTCTTCGCCGTCTTTCAGTTGGCTGACACGGCGGATATCGACGCGCACGGAAGCGTAAAACTTTAGGGCGTTGCCGCCGGTAGTTGTTTCCGGATTGACGAATGGCATCGTACTGATTTTGTCGCGCAGTTGATTGATGAAGATACACGTTGTATTCGTTTTATTGATTGCTCCCGTCAGCTTGCGCAAGGCTTGCGACATGAGCCGGGCCTGCAATCCCATCTTGCTTTCGCCCATCTCGCCCTCCAGTTCGGCCTTGGGCGTAAGGGCGGCTACCGAGTCGATCACGACAATATCTATGCCCGACGAGCGAATCAATTGCTCGACAATCTCCAGGGCTTGCTCTCCGCTATCGGGTTGCGAGATGTAGAGGTTGTCTATATCTACGCCCAACTTTTCGGCGTAGAAGCGGTCGAAGGCATGTTCGGCGTCAATAAAAGCTGCCACCCCGCCGGCTTTCTGGGCTTCGGCAATGGCATGGATGGCCAGCGTAGTCTTACCCGACGATTCCGGCCCGAATATTTCAATTACCCGCCCGCGCGGGTAGCCGCCCACGCCTAAGGCTATGTTCAAGGCTATCGAGCCGCTGGGGATTACTTCTATCTGTTCTACCGTCTTGTCTCCCATTTTCATGATGGAGCCTTTTCCATACGTCTTTTCGATCTTGTCCATAGCTACGCGGAGCGCTTTCAGCTTATCGGCATGGGCAGCGAGTCTTGCTATTTCTCCCGCTTGGTTGTTGTTTTCTTCTTTCGACATGATTTCTTGTTTTTGTGTAAGGTGTTATGATTATAGTTCCAAATCTACATTGAACAGTTCGCGCCAAGGTAATCCCTGTTCGTTCAGTTCTTTCATAAAGGGGTCAGGGTCTAATTCTTCTACGTTCCATACGCCCGGCTTTCTCCAAATGCCTTGCATAAAGAGTTTGGCGCCAATCATGGCGGGCACGCCCGTAGTATAGCTCACCGCTTGTGCGCCTGTCTCCCGGTAGGCTGCTTCGTGGCTGCAATTATTATATATGTAGCAGGTGCGATCTTTCCCGTCTTTCAGTCCACGTATGCGGCAGCCGATGGAGGTTTGGCCGGTATAGTTTTCGCCCAGATCGCCGGGATTCGGCAACACGGCTTTCAGAAATTGGATAGGTACGATTTCCACGCCATTGTACAGGATGGGGTCGATGCGGCTCATCCCGATATTCTGTATCACGCGGAGATGAGTGAGGTATTCCTGTCCGAAAGTCATCCAGAAACGCGCCCGGCGGAGGCTTGGGAAGTTCTTCACCAGGCTCTCCAATTCTTCGTGATACATCAAGTACGACTCTCTGGGCCCTACTTCGGGGTAGTTCAAGGCTTGGTGCACCGAGAGCGGTTCGGTTTCTTTCCATTCTCCATTTTCATAATACTTCCCGCGCTGGGTGATCTCGCGTATATTGATTTCCGGATTGAAGTTGGTGGCAAAAGCCTTATGATGGTCGCCGGCATTACAGTCCACGATGTCCAGGTATTGTATTTCGTCGAAATGATGTTTGGCGGCGTATGCCGTATATACGCCCGTAACGCCGGGGTCAAATCCACAGCCCAGGATGGCCGTCAGGCCTGCCTTTTCAAAGCGCTCTTTGTATGCCCATTGCCAACTGTATTGATACTTCGCTTCGTTGAGCGGCTCGTAATTAGCCGTGTCCAGATAGCTGGTTCCATAGGCCAGGCAGGCATCCATGATGGAAAGGTCCTGATAAGGTAAGGCCAGGTTTACTACCAGATCGGGCTTAAAATCGCCGAACAATGCAACCAGTTCGTCCGGTTTGTCGGCATCAGCTTGCGCTGTGCGCACGTTTACGTTGGTAATTTCAGCCGCAATCTTGTCGGCTTTGCTTTGGGTACGCGTGGCTACGAGTATGTCTGTAAAAACATCGGCGTTCATCGCTATTTTCCTTACTGCGACATTGCTGACACCTCCTGCCCCAATTACTAAAACTTTTCCCATGTATTTTGATATAATATTGAATGGACAAATATAAGAATCTTCCAATAACTTAGCGATAAAAGGCAGGGCAAACGTATCTAAAGCGGATAATTTTTATGAGATGCCGGCTTTATCCGAAGCAATCTTTGGATAAAGCAGGATGGCAGGCAGGAGAAGTAGCACAACCGGAAGACCGGACATTGGCGCTCTCCATACCTCCTTTTTTACAGGGAGTACCTGCTGTGTGGGCACCTTTTGCTATTTTGTAGCAGAGGCCCCAACCACGACTTGACTACCTCTTTCGGGAAATTCCGAAAGCTTCCCCACGCTTCGGCTGGCCCTTTCGGAAATTCCGAAAGCTTCCCCACGACCCGGCTGGGCCTTTCGGAAATTCC
>JAISZY010000217.1 GCA_031284375.1 Tannerellaceae bacterium
TTGGCGATGTACCTCTGATTATCTCTGTCCCCCAAAATAAAGACGAATATTTTGTGAAACAATCGCTGGCAAAAGAAGTCTGGGAACAGGCAAAAGCCGATTTCAAAGCAGCCTCTGAAACCCTTCCGATTGCGTACTCCTCCGAATTTACCGGGCGAGCCACCCAAGGGGCAGCTTTGGCTTATTTAGGTAAAGCCTGCCTTTACACCAACGATTGGGAAGGGGTTATCACGGCTCTCACTCCCCTCACAAAGTCTCCTTATACTTACAAATTGGTAGATAACTTTGGAGATAATTTTGTAATAGCAACAGAAAATAACGAAGAATCCATCTTTGAAGTCCAATTCAAAGACATTCCCGGCGCCTCCTTTCCCAATGGTTTTTCGGCAAGAATGGTAGCCCCGGCCGAGGCTCAAGGATGGTACGAACTCTTCCCGACCAATAAACTGTTCGATGCTTTCCAGAAAGAAAAAACAGTGGATGGAGAGTTAGATCCCAGGATGTATGCCACGTTGGTCTGGAAATATGAGGGAGCCATGTTCTACAACCGCCCGTTTGAAAGTCTGGTGTTACCTTTCCCGCAATTCAAATCGTGGTTGAAAAAATACCAGAACTACGACCGGGATACGGAAAGCATAGGATTGGCAGGAAGCCTCAACATGATGGACAACAACGAACGAATTATGCGCTACGACTACGTACTGATGATGCTGGCCGAAGCGCATACCATGAAAAACCAATTAAGCGAAGCTCATACATATCTTAAACAAATCCGCACAAGGGCAAAGTTGGACGAAAACAAAACGGCGTCTTATAATCGGGAGCAAATGATGGCAGAGATTCAGCATCAAAGCATGTTGGAATTTGCTCGCGAAAACCAACGTTTCTACGATTTGCGGAGATGGGGCATACTGAAGCAGGAGCTATTGAACAGCGACAAGGAAGGGAAAGAGTTTTACGTGGAAGGAAAACATGATTTCTTCCCCATCCCGCAATCCGAAATAAATGCCAATCCTGCCATCGAACAGAATCCGTACTGGTAAGCGAGGCGCTATCTGTACATTTCGCAAGAAATAAATTCGGCTGGGGCGAGTAGGCTGACGTCTGTTTGCCGCTGTCCGTCGTACACGAAATATGCGTTGGGAACGCCTTTCATTACAAGGATAGGATAAGTTTCCGACGCATTTTCTGTGGACGTATACCCTCGGATGGTTTGTACGGGAAGGAGTGAAGGGGGAGAAAACAGCAGATGGTCGAAGCGTTCTTTCCGCTTCCATAGGGCAAAACATTCCATTACTTTATCGAAAACAATTTCGGGGAGAGAGCAGGAAGTGTCAATCACTAAATCGTAGTTGTCGAAGTTGTCTATATCCACGCCGTATTGCTGTTTGAACCGCAGAGTTTCGCTCTTTTTTCGCTCAACAAGCTTTATTCTTGCTTCTTCGATATGGCTATACGCCTCGTTTTTCCGGATATGGTCGTTGAAGATTCTTTTGGCCGCAATGTAACTGTTCGCCAGCAAATGCACTTTGAAGGAATCCGGCACAAAATGCCAGGCCATTCTCGAATCCAAAATAAGCGCCCGGTCTTCTTTTCCGTACATTGCAACCATCCTGTCGCACTCTTCGTCGAGTTCGGGATGTGTCTCCATGTATTTATTAAACTCCAGGGCATTCATCCCATATTTTTCGGCCAATTGTCGCTGAATCTTGCCCACCGAGATAATTTCCATGTCTAATACAGAAGCCAGCTTATTGCTTAATACCGTCTTGCCGCTCCCTAATTCTCCCGAAATGGCAATCTTACTATCCATAAAGTCTATCATAATGATTGGTTTGCCCTTTAACGTGCACCGTTACTCCGGTTCTCCGAAGGAACAGGATAACTGATACGGGTGTGGTACATGATTTTCAGTTTGTCGATAAATATGCTTTTGATGTTTTCCACATCCCGGAAAGTAAGCGGTGTATCTTTGTATAAACCGTCGGCCAACTGGCTGTCGATAATCCCGAACACCAATCCTTTGATGTCTTCTTCCGAATGACTTTTCAAACTCCGGGAGGCGGCTTCTACCGAGTCGGCCATCATCAAAACGGCTGTTTCCTTGCTGAATGGATTCGGCCCCGGATAGGTAAACATTTCTTCGTCTATTGATTTGTTCGGATAGTTGTTTTTGAACATGGTATAGAAATATTTTGTTTTCCCTCGTCCGTGATGGGTGCGGATAAAGTCGATGATGGCTTCGGGTAAAGCGGCCTTTTCGGCTATTTTTACTCCTTCGGTAACATGCCCGATGATAATTTGGGCGCTCTGCTCGAAGGTGATCTTGTCGTGCGGATTCACATTGGTTTGATTTTCCGTAAAGAATGCCGGATTGGCCATCTTCCCGATATCGTGGTACAAGGCTCCTGTTCTTACCAAAGAGGCATTACCCCCTATTTTTTCAACGGCATCCGAAGCGAGGATGGAAACTTGCATCGAATGTTGGAATGTTCCCGGAGCTTCTTCCGATAGCTTTCTCAAAAGCGGTTTGTTTATATTCGATAGTTCGATAAGCGTAATGCCGGACACATACCCGAAGGTCTTTTCCAGCATATAGACCAGGATGTATGTAAACATCAGGAGAATAAAGTTGATGCTGAAGTACAGCAGCATCAGGCGGTTCAGTTTGTTCAGGTCGGCTTCCAGATACATGGCCAAACTCACATAGCATAAAGCATACGACAGGTAAATGAAGAAAGCGCAACGAATCAGTTGCGAGCGCTCCGACAGGTCTTTCAGGCTAAAAGTAACAACCATACCGGCGATTGTTTGCAAAACCAGAAATTCGTGTGGATAAGGCGCCATCAGGGAGCAGAGTAATACAACAATCAGGTGCGTAAAAAGCGCCGTGCGGGAATCGAAGAATGTACGCACCACGATGGGAATAATGGCGTAAGGAAGTATATAGACATTAAACAAGTGATGGTGGACGCAGAGTTCCGTAAGGATACATCCCCCAAGGATACAAAGCAAGAGGAAAAACGTATTCTTGCGGCTGTACAGGATGGCCGAGCGAAAAGAATGAAGATACAGCCAGAAACACAGAATAAGGCCAAAGACCAGCATCGTCTGGGCGCCGGCAATGAGCGCCATTTGACGACTGCCGATGGCTTTGGATTCGTGTACGATTTTGAGCGAACGCAGTACGTTATACGTTTGATTGTCGATGATTTCGCCACGGTCTACAATCCGTTCGCCGGCTTGTATCATACCGTTGGCTATGGGTACGCTTTGTAGCAGGTCTTCCTTTACTTTGGTGGATGTCTCTTTGTCGTAAAAAACGTTTTCGGTTAGATAATTATCAATGTTGCAACTGCGCAGGCTGTCGGTATTCAGGTTTGCGGGAGCATTGTTTATGATAAATTCGTAGGCGGTACGTACGGTAAAGAGGTCGCTCACGTGTTTGGTTTGGGCGATGTTGTTTTCCAGCAGTTTGATGCGTGTTTGGTTTTCTTTGCGCAGGGTTTCGAGGTCGTCGTGCGTCAGGATACCGTTTCGGTATAGCGGGGTGAGGCTGTTCTCTATATAATGTATATAGGGAAGCGAAACGGCAATATTCCCGTTGTGGAAGGAAGCCTTTAGTTTTTCCATTTCGTCTGTTGCAATAACGGTATTTTTCCGGTAGTAAGGCTCAAAGGTGTTTAGTACGCTGTCTCTTTCGGTTTTTATTTCCTGGTCTGTTTTGTAGATAGGGAAGTCGCTTGGAGCAGTCAGTAATTCATAGCGCCAGGGTTTCCCTTCGTAAAACTGGTAGCGGAACTTCCCTTCCCGTGGGAAAAGATACGCAATCACTACGGCTGTGAGAACAAAAAAGACTACGGTGGGAATTGTCCGGTATTTTATCTTCATGGCTTAAATTTTTTGTTTACCGGCTTAACCACGGTTGTGGATTCTGTTTGTCTTTTTCTTTCCAGAGTTCAAAGTGGAGGATGGTTGCATTATCGTTTTCGCTATCTGTGAAAATTCTTCCGATAGCCTGGCGAGCTTTTACCTCGTCGCCCTGTTTTACATACACTTCGCTCAGGTTGCTATAAACCGTCAGGTAATTGCCGTGTCGTATAATCACCGAGTTATTAAACCCGCGTTGCACAAAGATGGATGTTACTTTTCCGTTGAACACTGCACGCGCTTCCGCTCCGGAGGTGGCTTGTATATCTATGCCGTTGTTAACTACGCGCACGTACTTCAAATCCTGATGCGGCTGTTCTCCGTAGAACCCCACTATGGCATATTCCCCGCTGACGGGCACCGGGAGCCGTCCTCGGTTGGCGGCGAAACTGTCGGACAGGCGTTTCTCTTCCCGTGTCATGGCATATCCCCCTTTATTATCGGCCACCCGTTTATTATTGTCTGTTTTCGATTTATCTCCGGTGTCTTCCCGCATTTTTTCTTCCCGTTCGCGCGAAGCTTTTGCTTCCCGTTCGGCTCGTACTACTTCTTCGGCAATTTGTTTTTCTATTTGGCGGTTTAAGGCTTCTGCCTGTCGTTGTTTCTTTTTCAGTTCGTCTTGCAACTGCCGTTGTTTTTTCATCAGTTCGTCTATTTCTTGCTGTTGCAAGATTTCTTCCTGTTCCAATGTCCGGTTTTCTTCTTCCCGCACGAACAGTAGATTTTGTTTTTCGGTGCGCGTTTTTTCCAGCGCTTCCCATTTGTTTTTGATTACTTTTTGTTTCCCGCTTATTTCAATTGCCTGTTTTTTTTGCCATTCGGCATATTCGCGCAGGTAGCGCATACGGCGGAAAGACTGACTGAAGTTATCGGCCGAAAGAATAAAAAGCAATTTATCCTGCGCGGAATAATGTTTATGCAGTTTCTGAATGGAAGCGCCGTAATTGTTCCGTTTCAGGTTAAGTTCTCTTTCCATGATGGATATTTCGTCTCGTATGGCCATAATCTCATTGTCTATAACGGCCAATTCCTGATTCAGCAGATGTATGACTTTTTTGCGTTGTTGGATTTGTTGGGAGAGCAGATTCAGGCGACTGAGCGAGTTTTCCGCCGATTCGTGGATTTCGGACAAAAGACGGTTGGTTAGTTCTATTTCATTCAAGGCGGCCTTTCGCTGGTTTTCCAATTCTCTTATCTTGGCAGATTTCTGTCCGAAAACCGTTAAGACCGAAAATAAACATAGAAGTATATAGCAGTATTTCATCTTTTGTGAGTTGTTATACCTTATCGGATGGCCTTTATGATTTCCGCAAAGGTGGTGCGTTTATACTTTTGGGGGATAGGGAAATCCACACGTAGCGGAAGATTTCGCCGGATGTGCGAAAAAGATAGTTTCATTTCGCCTGCCGGTATTCCGTCGTCGAGCATTTGAACCTCCATTTGCATCGGGAAATATTGTTCCTCCGTTGGACGAAAATCGGTGTATATCCATTGCATCATGTACCGTTCCGAAGGATCCGTCACGCGGGTGGAAAGCAGTTTTTCTTTACTGTCGGCTTTAAAAGCGTAAAGCAGCTTCATGGCGTCTTTAATTTGGGCTTCCGTAACGTTTCCTTCCTGTTTCAGCGTAAACCGGTCATATTGCCGGGGAGTTATATCCTGTTCGCCCGGTATAAAAATATGGTTGGTAAAGAGGGCTTGCAGGTTGTAGAAGTTAAATTCGATAGGGGAACTTCTTTTTAATCCGGCATAACTTTCGATGATGTAGCTTTTGTTGATTCGGTCGATAACCTTTACGCTGTCCGTATTAAATTCAATCCGGAAGACCTCCACTCCTAAGAGCGGAAGTACGGAAAGTTGGAAAACGCTGTCCTTTATTATCTTTATGTCCACGCGCGAACTTAAATCCCTTCTCGGGAAATTCAATTCCGCATGGATACGTGCCGAGAGCGTTTGATAGCTGAATGCTTCTTTTTGTATCGAATAGAAAAATTCGCTCGCTTCTTTTGCCTCGCCGGCTTTTCCTGCCGTCAGTTTTCGCGAAGTTTTGCAACCGGAGAAAAGCAGAAGTCCCAGCAATCCGCACAGCAGAAATAGCAGACTTTGTTTCGGCCTTTTATTGAGTATTTTCATCTTCAATATATTTTTCATCTTTTATTTTACGGTCTAATACTTCGCCGGTTTTGCCCAACTCTTTTGCCTGTTTCCACTGAAGAATAGCCTCATCCTTGTTTCCCGACATATAAAGTATGTCTCCGTAATGGTCTACCAATTCCGAACTTGCCGATTTATCTTTCTTCAAAGCGCTTTCGATATAGAATTTTGCCAACTTGTAGTTGCCTTGTTTAAAGAATATCCAAGCGTATGTATCCAGATAGGTAGCGTTGTCGGGTTCCAGTTTGATGCACTGTGCGCTCATGCGCTCCGCCTTTTTCAGGTCTTTGTTTTCCAGCGAAAGAAAATAGGCGTAATTATTTAGTACCATTATGTTTTTGTCGTTAAATTCCAACGCTTTTTCGTAAGCCTCGTAGGCGTTTTCCTGCTTTTTCGCCTGGTGGTAGATATCGCCTATTTGTCCGTAGAAGGTGGAGCGCAATTCTTTGTTTTCCGGCGGTACGACAAGGAGTCCTGCCTGGTATATTTCCAGCGCTTTGAGGAGGTTTTCTTCCTGGTAATAGCCTATGCCTAAGTAAAAATAATATTCCGGGGCATCAGGGAAAAGCTCTATGCACTTTGTACAAAGCCGGATAATCTCCCCGCTGTCTTGTGCTTGAAGGGAGAGATCGAGTAATTGTTGCCAGGCAGTGGTATTGGCCGGTTCCATTTCGGTAACTAATTGAAACTGAAATTTAGCCTCATCATTTTTCCCGTTGGCAGTCAGCAGGCGGCCATACATAACCCGGAGTTCGGTTTCTTCGGGATGTTGCTCTATCAAAGTCTCAAAGAGTTCGTTTGCCTGGGCTGTTTCTTTCTGTGATTGCCGAAGGCTGAGGATATAACGCGACAGGATGGCTACTTTGGTTTCGATGTCCAATTTTTCGTTCACAAGCGCATTGCGTATCTGTGTTTCGGCGGCGGCCTTATCATGAGTTGCTTCGTAATAATTGGCCATAGCTACGATATAATACGGATTGGTAGGGTCGATGGCGTAGGCTTTTTGGTACGATTCGTAGGCCTCTTTCGTGTTTCCTTTTTCCAGATACATATCGCCTATTATGATAGGATAGCGAGCTTCGGCAGGAAATTTGACCGATAGCCTTCTCATTTCTTCAAAAGCCGCGTCGGATTCTTCCAGCATCGAATACAACCGATATTTCTGCATCGAGATGGCTTCATTCATACCTGTACTCGATTCCAGCATATTATAGGCTTCGATCGCTTTGCTTATTTCTCCATTCTGTGTCAAGGCATCGGCTAAGTAATAGTATAGCTCAATCTTTTCCGGCCAGGTGGCAACCAATTCTTCGTATACCTCTACGGCTTCGCCATACATCCCCAGAGAACGCAACGTGGTGGCAAAAGCGATTTTGTAAGTAAAATTATGACTGCTATGAAGCACGGCTTTCCTCAACATTTCCACGGCTTTGTCGGATCGGTTGAGCTGCATGTAGAAAGAAGACAGCTCGTACAAGAGTGGAGCCGACGTAGAGTCGATGTCTAAGCAGTGCATAAAGACATCGAAAGCCGCATCGTATTTACCTGCATTTTTCAAGTTTAATCCTTCGTAAAAAAAGTAATCAAACTTTCGTTGTTCTTCCGTAGTCTGTCCCTTTATTTGAATGAAAAGAAACAAACAAAGGAGAGCATATATCGTTCGCTTTATCATACTATTATCGTTTTTTTTGTTTATCGGTACCGAACCTGATGATTGTAACTACAAAAGTACACAAAATAATGAGAAACGAAGGAAAAAACATGTCCGTCAAGCGTCGGGTCTGCCCAAAAGGATTTGGGTTCTTCAATATCCATACCCCAAGGGATAGAGGCGGATGGACAGATAGAAAAGTTGTGCAGGTATCCTTCGTTTTGCAGCAGTTCTGCAAATGTCTGTTCCAATTTTGCTTCGGTAAATTTCATATTAATTGTTTTCTTCGTAATAATATGATATAATCAATACCTTTCATAAACATCTCGCGGTCGTTGATTTTGTTGATTTGACTCCAATCTACACAGCGTTTCAATGAGCGTTTGAGCATCAAGTCAAGCCAAATGCGGGTACTTCTGCCGTTGCTGTCAAGACAATCTGTTTCACGTTGTTTGCCGTCAGGTGCCAGCATTTTGAACCCCTTACAATTTGTAAGGACTTCGCTATTTGACTTCTTTAAGCGGTTTTTTAGCACATACCAATAGTTTCGGGCATCAGCGCTTTCGCTCAAAATTGCCACAATATCAACGACATTAAACCACCATTTGTTGTTGGCATCGTCCCAGATTGCTCTGACTTCTTTGTCGTTGTAAAAACGAATTGATTGCTTACTCA
>JAISZY010000270.1 GCA_031284375.1 Tannerellaceae bacterium
CTCTAAAAACCCCAAACTCTGCGTTACGCTCCGTCGGCAAAATGCTCATTTACTTTAGTAAACTCCGCTTTTGCCTCTGTCGCAAGCCTTGATTTTGGGGTTTTTAGAGGTGCCCATAACGACCTGATGGTTAAAGTATGTTAAGCGTTAAACTTTTATGGAATTTGCTGTGTTTAATAAACAGAAGAAACATGAAAACCAAAACGCGAAACATCAAGGATGTTTCCTTAACGTGATAAATTGTAGTTATTGTTTTTCATTGGTTAAAGTTAAGGGTTAGTGTAGGAGGCCGTAGGATGTGAATCTAACGGCCTCTTGTTTTTATTCTGCTTTGAAATAACCTAAGTCTTTCTTGTTGAAATGGGTAATATACGAATAAATTTTATCGACCTCTGCCTGTCCGTACCTCGCATAGACTTCTGCCGACCGGCGGAAATACATATTCGCATTTGCATCCTGCAAGAGTAAATAACCCAAAATACAATGGGCGGCAGTTTCCACCATCCGACGGGCGTGAAAGTCGATATATTCACTGTCTTTGGCGTCTGTTACAAGTGTTACGATGGATTCGTATTGAGCAGTCATCTCTATCAGTTTTTGCTTCAAGTCTTCCAATTCCGGATTGTAATGGATGGCTTCGTATGCCCGTATTTGCGAGAGATAAGTCCCGGTGGTAACGTGACGAACGGCAGCAACTACTTGCAATTGCGTTGTTCCTTCGTATATATTGGTGATACGGGCATCGCGATACAAGCGTTCGCAGGTATAATCTTTCATAAAACCCGAACCTCCGTGTATCTGGATGGCATCATAAGCATTCTGGTTGGCATATTCGGTCGTCATGCCTTTGCCCATCGGAGTAAATGCGTCTGCCAGTTTGCTATATTTCTTCATCTCCAAACGTTCTTCCGGGTCCAATTTGCGTTCTTTGGAGATATCGTCCAAAGCTTTATACATATCTACAAAACGAGCGGTTTCATAGAGCATGGCACGCGAGGCGTCGGCTTTGGCGCGCATCAAGGCAAGCATTTCGTACACAGCAGGGAACTCAATAATCGTTTTGCCGAATTGCTTGCGTTCCCGCGCATAGACGTAACCTTCGTGGCAGGCTGCTTCACTCAGTCCCACAGCTTGCGCCATAATGCCCAGACGGGCGCTGTTCATTAGCGCCATGACGTACTTGATAAGTCCTAATCTACGATCACCGCAAAGTTCTGCTTTTGCATTTTTGTAAGTCAGTTCGCAAGTTGGAGAACCTTTAATACCCAGTTTGTTTTCAATACGTCGTACATTCACGCCTCCGTTACGTTTGTCGTAAATAAACATCGAGAGTCCTCGGCCATCTTTGGTTCCTTCTTCCGAACGCGCCAGAACAAGGTGGATGTCGGCATCTCCATTTGTAATGAAACGCTTTACGCCGTTTAAGTACCAATAGCCGTCTTGCTCGTTGTAAGTAGCTTTCAGCATGACGGATTGAAGGTCGGAACCTGCGTCCGGTTCGGTAAGATCCATCGACATCGTTTCGCCGGAGCACACACGAGGAATGTACCGTTTGTGTTGGTCTTCGTTGCCGAACTCATAGAGTGTTTCCGCGCAGTCCTGCAGTCCCCACAGGTTTTCGAATCCGGCATCGGCGCGTGATACCATATCGGCGGCCATAATATAAGGAACGCTGGGGAAGTTAAGCCCTCCATACCGGCGAGGCATTGCTATACCCATCAGACCGGCTTTGCGAACAGCTTCCAAATTCTGCCACGTTCCGGAAGCGTAGGAAACACGTCCGTTGCTGAGCGCCGGCCCTTCCTTATCGACACCTTCTGCATTGGGAACGATGATGTCTCCACATATTTCGCCCACAATTTCCAGTACTTTTTCATAACTGTCCATTGCATCTTCAAAATCAATGGGGGCATAATCAAATACGTCCTTATCGGCGTAGTTGCGTTCTTTCAGCTCTACAATCCGCTTCATCAACGGATGGTGCAGATGATGTTTATATACGGGAGTGTCTAAAAAATAATTTGCCATAGTTACTTTGTGTTTTTTTTGTAAAACCTGATCATCTTGGGGAGTACATCTTCTACCGTACCGGTTATAATATAATCGGCAATGGTGTTGATAGGTGCGTTCGTGTCGTTGTTTATGGAAATGATGATAGAACTTTCCTGCATCCCTGCGATGTGTTGGATTTGCCCGGAGATACCGCAGGCAATATAAAGTTTGGGACGTACGGTTACGCCGGTTTGTCCGATTTGACGTTCATGTTCTGCAAATCCGGCATCAACAGCAGCGCGCGAAGCGCCTACTTCTCCTCCAATCACAGCAGCCAGTTCATGCAGTAATTGAAAATTCTCTTTCGAGCCTACGCCATAACCTCCGGCTACGATAATGGGAGAACCTTTGATGTTTGTTTTGCTCTTTTCCATCTGTCGGTCTATTACGCTCACAACAAAATCGGTATCGCTTACATAACGGTTTACGTCGTATCTTTTTATTTCGCCCTTGCCGGAAGGATTGAGTATTTCTTTTTTCATCACTCCTTCCCTGACGGTAGCCATTTGCGGGCGACAATCCGGATTGATAATCGTGGCTACTATATTCCCGCCGAAAGCCGGACGGATTTGATACAGCAGGTTTTTATAAACTTTGTTTTCTTTCTTTTCTTCGTGGTCGCCTATTTCCAGCGAAGTACAGTCGGCCGTCAAGCCACTGCCCAAGGCGGATGATACGCGAGGGCCTAAATCGCGTCCGATGCTCGTAGCTCCTATCAGTGCGATTTGGGGTTTCTCCTCGCCAAAGAGTTTCACCAAGATTGCCGTATGCGGTAACGAAGTGTACGGAGCTAAACGGGCATCGTCGAATAGATGAAGCGTATCTACTCCGTAAGGGAATACTTGTGCGCCGATGCCATCCAATGAGTGGCCGATGGCGACTGCTTCCAGCTTGCAATCCAACATAGTGGCCAACGACCGCCCTTTGGTAAGCAACTCAAGACTCACATCTGCTACGATGCCGTCTTCTATTTCACAATATACATATATGTTATTCATCTTATCTTAGCCAATCGTATGATTCGTAATTAATTCTTTCATCAACTCGTCGATAGCCTTATCGGTAGGTTCCAAGGTCTTGCTTTCTTTGGTTTGGAAGACTACGTTCTCTATCTTCTTTACTTTCGTTGGCGAACCGGAGAGACCACATTGCACCACGTCGGCATTTACGTCGGCTACGTTCCATTCCTGCAAATTAAGGTACGAACGGTTGCTGAACAACTGCGTATAGTCGATATGGGCGTCTTGTTTCTCGGTTACTGTTTTCGCATGTTTGTATTTCTGTACATACTTCGCGTTGCGGGGGCGGCAGTCCGGAGCGCTTCCGTTTACGGTAACGACAACAGGAAGCCGGGCTTCTACAATTTCTATTCCTCGTTCCAGACGTCGTTTGGCGGTTATTTTGCCGTTTTCAATCTTCAGAATCGCTTCGGCATACGTTATCTGAGCAAGTCCGAGTTTCTCCGCTACTTGCGGGCCTACTTGTGCCGTGTCTCCGTCGATAGCCTGTCGTCCGCAGAGAATCAGGTCGTAGTCCTTTACTTTCCGTATAGCCATCGAAAGGGCATAGGAAGTTGCCAACGTATCGGCGCCGGCGAAGGCTCGGTCTGTTAACAAATAACCGCCGTCGGCTCCGCGGTATAACCCTTCCTTGATAATTTCGGCGGCGCGTCCGGGGCCCATAGTCAGTAATGTAACCGTTGTTTCGGGGTGCGCATCTTTCAAGCGTAAAGCCTGTTCCAGCGCATTCAGATCTTCCGGATTGAAGATAGCGGGCAGTACGGAGCGATTGACCGTTCCATCGGCTTTCATCGCATCTTTCCCTACATTGCGCGTATCCGGCACCTGTTTTGCTAATACAATAATTTTCAAACTCATTTTTATTATTAAAATTCTAACTTTTATTTCTTTCATTTGGACGTTTAAACGTCCGACACCTTATTCCTTTGTAAAGTTATCGTGCTGCAAAAATAATCAAACATTCCGTAAGATAAAGTACATACCGGTGGAAACCTCACGCTTCCGACTGTCTACCTGTTCTGCCGGCCTTTTGTCCAAGCAGGGAAAAAAGCACGAACATTTTCTCTCCACAATTATTAAGAGTTCCGTGTTCCTGAATTGAATCGCTGGAATCGTTGAAAAATATTTGCACAGTAAGAGAATGTTCTTATCTTTGCACCGCTTTTAATAAAGCCGTAGGATTGTCTCATGGTGTAATGGCAGCACAACAGGTTTTGGTTCTGTTTGTCCAAGTTCGAATCTTGGTGAGACAACAAATTCTATATTCCCCTTCCCTTTATTTTTCTCTATTCCCCTCCTAAATAGCAGATTATTAGCATCACTTGTAAAATCCGATAAAAAGAAAATTAGGGGGAATTAAAAATATTCTTACCCTCATTCTTACCCTCCTGGAATAATGCTTTTTTTTGTCAAAACAATTAAACGACTATGGCAAGTGTTAAATTTTATCTCAAAGATATTCTGGGTATCTAAAGCATTGCCTCCGGAGTTCAGAAGAAAGATTGAACGAAGTCCTAACCGCAGAGAGCCTATCTGAATTTGGATTACCTTACAATACGGAAGTAGTAAAGGACATTCTTTCAGGTGGTAACAGTATCCGGCTTAAACTATTAGATGCAATAGAAGTCGAGGTAACAAGGTCAAGTATTCCGACGATTCAGGAGCAGACGCGGGAGAACCTGCAACCACTTATCCGGTTGTTCGATGAATTTGTACAAAAGGCTAAAGGTGCCATTGGGTATGAGCTTAGAAACGCCATGCGGGTAACTGATTATCTGATAGCGACCTCGCTGTATCTATTGAAGCTATGCAGTACTGCAAACCGGACGGGTTGTTTGTTGGAAGATAATTAATGTTGGCCGGGAATTGATAAACTAAACAGCTCCCGGCCTTGGAATATGAAAACAACATTAAAATACATATTGTATGGCACAGAAAAAAGG
>JAISZY010000004.1 GCA_031284375.1 Tannerellaceae bacterium
TCCCCCGAAAGCTATACGAGCACAGCGCCAACGGGCAAATCCTCCATTACAGCCCCTACAACGGGAAAGTATTACCCGGATACATGTATACCGATACCGGTTTCTGGGATACCTTCCGATGCCTCTTCCCCTTCCTCAACCTCCTCTTCCCCTCCGTCAATAAAGAAATACAGGAAGGACTTATCAACACCTACCGCGAAAGCGGCTTCTTCCCCGAATGGGCCAGTCCCGGACACCGCGATTGCATGGTAGGCAACAACTCCGCCTCCATATTGGTCGATGCCTACATGAAAGGCGTAAAAGTAGACGACGTAGAAACCCTCTACCGCGGACTACTCCACGGCACGGAACACGTACACCCCAACGTGCAATCCACCGGACGCTTAGGCTACGACCATTACAACAAACTGGGATACGTACCTTACGACGTAAAGATAAACGAAAGCGCCGCCCGCACACTCGAATACGCCTACAACGACTGGTGCATCTACACCTTGGCCAAGGCCTTGAATCGTCCGCAGAAGGAGATAGACCTCTTTGCCCGGCGCGCCCTGAATTACCGCAACCTCTTCGACCGGGAAACCTCCCTGATGCGCGGCCGGAAGGCCGACGGCTCCTTTGCCTCCCCCTTCTCTCCCCTGAAATGGGGCGACGCCTTCACGGAAGGCAACAGTTGGCACTACACCTGGTCGGTCTTCCACGACCCTCAGGGACTGATAAACCTCATGGGCGGAAAAGCCGGATTTGTAACGATGCTCGATTCCGTATTTGCCGTCCCACCCTTGTTCGACGCCACCTACTACCGCGGCGTTATCCACGAGATACGCGAGATGACGGTCATGAACATGGGCAACTACGCCCACGGCAATCAACCCGTTCAGCACATGATTTATCTCTACAACTACGCCGGCGAACCCTGGAAAGCGCAATACCGGCTCAGGCAGGTGATGAATCGCCTTTACACGCCGGGCCCCGACGGATATTGTGGCGACGAAGACAACGGTCAGACATCAGCCTGGTACGTTTTTTCGGCCTTAGGATTTTACCCCGTCTGTCCCGGTACGGATCAGTACGTGATGGGCGCCCCCTTGTTTGGGAAAGCCACGTTGAAGTTCGAGAACGGCCAGCAATTCGTCATTCAGGCCACCGACAATAACGCCGAAAACATCTACATCCGTTCCGCCTCCCTCAACGGACAAGAAACGACCAAAAACTATCTCACACATACCGAGCTTCAAAAAGGCGGCGCCCTGATTCTCCAAATGGATCGCCTCCCCAATACAACCCGCGGAGTGAAGAAAGAAGATTTTCCGTATTCGTTCAGTGATTACTAACGTACAACCCGCTGATCTCTCACATAATAGATACCGTCAAAAATATAAAGCCACCTACCCGGTTTTTTTCGTGTACCAATCATAGATGCTTCAAATGATTGGTCTCGAAATTCGTCGGCAAAACGCAAATGCTCAAAATCAACGAATGCAAAAGGAGCGTCATGGGTCTGTGCAGCGATCGCCGCTTCGAATAATCCGGATTGATAGTATTGCGGATTGTCGTTAAATGTCGGATTCAGTGAAGTAAAGGCAAGTGAATAAAGTTTGTCTCCCAATCTATGATAGAGGCCTTCTCCTGCACATTGATGGATAAAATATAATTCCGGATAATCAGGATATAATGTTTGGGAGATATCTTTTGCCCCGTGATAATTAGCTGCCCATAGAATAGCTTTTTCATTCGGAAAACGTTCCATCAGCCATAATACATTTTCGGCCATCTGATAGTCTCTATTCCTGTAAGGTAAAGCGATTTTTTCTGCTTCACGATAGATATTTACTCCATTTTCAACCGGTATAATAAAAGAGAAAAGCGTATTGATATTTCGTATCCATTGCAGAACAGCCTCCAAATCCATTGTTTTCCCTTTTTTATGTATCAGGTAATGTGTATAATTAGATATCAGGTCAATATTTTTCATCAATTCCTGCTGTTCCCGAATTTCCATAGGAGGTTGATCATGCACATCCGGATTGATAAATTTCCGTGCATAGCCGGCTTTCAATTTATCCCAGTCCATGATGAGCATATCGTCTTTCAGATATTTATTCAAGATTATTTTTATTGCGTCAATATCATAGTAATGAGCATTTACATCAATTGAAAAAGCCTTTATTTCTTTGTTTCGGATTCTGTCATAGAGTGGTTGCAAACAGGGATTAAAATCATAGAACACGTATTCAAACAACCATTTTCCGGTATGGGATTCATATTCGGGATTGGTATAAACATACATCGTAATGAAAGAGCCAAACTCAAAGAAAATGGTTCGAAAGTTTTTTTGCTTGAGGTGCATAATCATTTTGGTTTTTATGGCTTGGGTCGTAGAGTCCATATGTGTGGATTCCCCCAGAATGATCAGGGAGCGCGTTTGGGCCAATTCATCCAAAAAGGGAAATGTACTGTCGTTTTGAAATGCAACAGCCTGACCGGCTACGTTTTCTTCTACCGATAAATCATGATGATAAACAACGGTGGGTTCGTCATTGACAGGTGACATACAACCGCATGTCATGCCGCAGAGGCTTAAAATTATAATGTGAAATAAATATTTCTGCTTCACAAGTATGCCCATCTGGGGAAGGAGGAGGTGGTGGGGGGCATGTACTTCGTGTTGGGCACAAAGTTGTTCTTTTTTCAATACAATTTGTGATTTAAATTTAAAATGATTGCAAATGTACATAATGTATTTTTAAGTTTTCAAGAACAAACTATACAAACCCCTTATTTTCTCTTTAACGCCATCCCCAATAAGGGAATAAGGGTAGAGGTTTCGGGATGGGCGTCGTGGCTACTAAGGGGGCCTTGGGAGATAAGGGCTTTAGCCACATGCTACATACATTGCGGAGGTTTTATACTGACGCGCGGCACAGTCTTGTGCATTGCTTGCCTTTTGCCGTCAGTTAAAACTGACGGCAATCAGGTAGAATTGGGCTAAAGCCCTCAAAAGACATTAAGAATTATACTGAACTCGGGGTATAGTTTGGGCTTAAGCCCAATTCTCCCCACATAGCCGTCAGTTTTAACTGACGGAAAAGAAGATGCTCTTTTCTATGCCGGCAAGCCTACACTAACTCCCGAAGTAAAAACTCCCGCTTAGGGCAGAAGGCGCCTCAAAAAAAGATTTAACCCCAAAAAAATCGTCTTCGTGTACAATTTTTGCATTGTTTTGGATGATTCTGCTATATATCCCCCTGTTTATATTACTTACTTTGGCCTCTCCTTAAACCAAATTATATATGCAGATGAAGACAAGATTATGGATTACATGTATTTTATTCAGCATTAGTTTACACACATTCCACACATGGGCGCAGTCGAACCGGACGGTGACCGGCTTGGTGGAAGATGCCGGCGGCGTAGCGCTGCCGGGCGTCAATGTAGTGGAAACCGGTACAACCAATGGAACAACTACCGACTTAGACGGTAAATTTACGCTGACCCTCTCGCGTGCAAACACCGTATTACAGTTTTCTTACGTAGGCTTCCTTGCCCAGGAAGTGGCCGTAGGAAACAGAACCACCCTTACTATACGGATGCAGGAAGACTCGAAACTGATGGACGAAGTCGTCGTCATAGGCTATGGAACACAGAAGAAGGTGGATGTGACGAGCGCCGTGTCGAGCATCAAATCGGAATCTTTCAACAAAGGCGCCATCTTAGACGCCGGGCAGTTGATACAAGGAAAAGTAGCCGGCCTGCAAATCTCGTTACCTACGGGCGACCCTACGCAAACCACCTCCGTCATGCTGCGCGGTAATTCCACCCTGATGGGCACCACCGAACCCTTGATTCTGGTAGACGGCATCCCCGGTTCCTTCACCACCGTAGCTCCCGAAGATATCGAATCGATCGACGTACTGAAAGACGGTTCGGCCACGGCCATCTACGGCACACGAGGCACCAATGGCGTGATTATCATCACAACCAAAAACGGAGGAAGACGCGACACGCCTACTACAATAGAATACAACGGCTACATCTCCGCCTCGGAATGGGCGCGAACAGCCGATTTTATGACGGCTGCCGACCTGCGCCAACGATTGGCCGAAGGATACAGCTTCTCCGGAGCCAACGACCAAGACTATGGCGCCACGACCGACTGGCTGGACGAAATCAGTCGCACCGGATTCGTGCAATCGCACAACCTCACCTTCCGCGGAGGAGGGAAACAAACCAATCTGCTGGGCAACCTCACCTATGAAGACCGCAAAGGAACCTTCCGCAGTTCGTCCGTAGAGAATCTACGCGCCCGGTTTGAAATGGTTCATCGCATGTTCGACGATAAACTTACCACCAACCTCTCGGCCATCGCCTCCCAGAGAACGGTACCGGTAGGCACCATCGACGCCGATTATTTTACGCCCGGAGGCTTTGACGGCGAAGTGTACCGTCATGCCCTCATCCAGAATCCCACTCAGCCCGTTTACGACGAAAGCGGCGCCTACGTAGAACGCCCGGTTTATTTCTACAACAACCCGGTATCCCTCCTCAACGAGCGAATCAGCGAGAACGTAGACCGCAACTTCCGCTTCACCGGAAGCATGGAATTTCGCCCCATCGAAAGCCTTACCTTCAAGGCCATGTACACCCGCAAACAGCGCAACGGCGTGGCCGGCAGTTATGTGACCAAACAACACCCCACCACCACCGAAAGCGGATACAACGGCCAAGCCTACCGCTACGCACAGGCAAACGAATCGAATCTGGTGGAACTGACCGCCAATTGGCAACAAACCATCGACAAACATACCCTCTCCGCTATCGTGGGATACAACTACGAAGACAATACATGGGAAGAATTTAGTATCGTCAACCGCGATTTCGATACCGACAGCTATACTTACAATAAAATAGAAGCCGGCATGGCGCTTAAGAAAGGCGTGCAAGGCACCGGCGTCCGTTCCTACAAAAGCGAAGACAAACTGATAGGCCTTTTCGCCCGCGCGACCTACAACTTCGACAACCGCTACCTCTTGATGCTCTCCCTTCGCCGCGAAGGTTCATCCAAATTCGGAGCCGACCATAAATGGGGATATTTCCCCGGAGTTTCGGCCGGTTGGCGGCTTAACGAAGAAGCCTTCATGGAAGACGTCGATTGGGTAGACAACCTCAAGCTGCGCATCGGCTACGGTATCACCGGCATCAACATCCGTTCGCCCTACGTATCGCTCGCTTCGCTCAATTACGATGGCTATTTTCAGTACAACGGCGCCTGGATCTATACGCTCAAACCCGTTCGGAATCCGAATCCGAACCTGCATTGGGAGAAAAAATACGAATATAATCTCGGCGTAGATTTCGATTTCTTCGACGGACGTCTGGGCGGCTCCATCGACCTCTATCAACGCGACACGCGGGATGCTCTGTGGAATTATTCCGTACCGGTTCCTCCCTATCAGTACGGAACGATTACGGCCAACGTAGGGCAGATAGAAAACAAAGGCATCGAAGTGCTCATCAACGCCGTACCGGTTCGGCTGAAAGATTTCGAGTGGAGTACCAACGTATCTTTCTCCACCAATGCCAACAAACTGGTGTCTATCTCGAACGACCAGTTCCAGATGTCTACCGATTACTTCTATCCGGCCGACGGTCACACCGGCGAACCCATCCAAGCCTATACGCACCGGGTGAAAGTAGGAGACCCGATAGGAAATTTCTACGGACTTAAATCCGTAGGTCTCTCCGGCGAAGAAGGCAGCGAAGGCCAATGGGTGGTAGAACGATTGAAATGGGACGAAAACAAGAAAAACATCACCGGACGATATTACGACTTAGCCGGAAATGCCTCCGACGAAGACAAACAAGTGCTTGGCAACGGCGTCCCGACACGCTATCTGAACTGGAACAATCAGGTGCGCTTCCGGAATCTCGACTTCTCCATCACGATGCGGGGCGCTTTCGACTTCCAGATATTGAATTACCAGAAAATGTTTTACGGAAACCCAACCATCCAATATAACGTACTCAACGAAGCATTCGACAAACATCCGGTGGTAGACCTCGCAACCGGCACCCCAAACGGCCAAACGGCTGTTATCAATGACGCCCAACGCTTCGTAAGCGAATACATAGAAGATGGCGACTATTGGAAAATAGACAACATCACCTTGGGATACACCTTCACCAACCTGATGAACTCCCGATACATAAAGAACTTGCGCGTATATGCCTCCTGTCTGAATCTGGCCACCTTCACCGGATATTCCGGCATCGACCCCGAAGTACGGATGACGGGCTTAGCTCCCGGTACGGACAGCAGAGACAAATATCCCACAATTCGTTCCTACACGTTTGGTATCAATCTAACATTCTAAAAAATAAGATAAATATGAAAACACGATATACATGGAGCTTGTGTGGCGTCGCATTACTGATGCTGACAGGTTGCTTCAACCTCGACGAAAATGTATATTCCGAAGTAACGGAATCAACCTTCATCCCCACCGAAAAAGATGTGTCCGCCCTTTTGGCCACCGCCTACTCTCCCTTAACTTACATCATGAACTGGCAGGGATATTTCGATTTGCAGGAAGAACCCGGCGATTGTATCATCACGCCCAAACGCCCCAACGGATGGGACGACGCCGGCACCTACCGCCGTATGCACCAACACCTCTGGACACCCGAAGAATGGCAGCCGCAGAATACGTACGAGACCGCCTACTCCGGCATCAACAGCGCCAACCGCGTATTAGACCAGGTAAAGGCCGATATCCTGCCTACGGGAGAATTTAAAGAAGTCACCATTGCCGAACTCCGGGCTATACGCGCCCTCTGGTATGCTATCTTGCTGGATACGCACGGCAATGTGCCTTTGGTGACGGCCTTCACCGACGAAATCCCGCAGCAGGCAAGCCGCCGGCAGATATACGACTTCGTGGTAAGTGAAGTAACCGAAGTAATCCCGCTCCTGAGAGCGGAAGTCAGTACTGAAACCTACGGACGGATGAATCAATGGGCTGCCTGGATGCTGCTGGCAAGGGTCTACCTCAATGCCGAAGTCTACACCGGAACGCCGCAATGGGAAAAAGCCCTCGAAGCAGCCGATAAAGTGATTGCCTCCGGACATTACGAACTATCGGCCGACTTTTCGGACAACTTCAAAGCGGCCGTTGATTATACCAACAAAGAATTTATCTTCGCCGTTCCCTACGACAAAACCTACGCCGGTTGCGCACAACATGCCAAATGGTATCCGCCCATCTCGCGTTTCCATTTCGGATCTACCTTCCAATGCTGGGGAGGCTCGTGCGCCAATCCGCAGTTCATCGACGCGTACGAGGAAGGAGACAAACGATTGGAAAAAACCTGGCTGATGGGGCCGCAATACAATTACAACGACCCGACCGCGCTGGTCTGGACGTGCGAAAACTATCTGCCCTCGCTCACCTGCACAAAAGACGGACAAGACTTTACCAGTATCGACTACGGATACCGCGTAGCCAAATACGAGTTCGACAATACGGCTACCTTCAACTGGGGGCACGACTTCCCCTTCTTCCGTTATGCCGAAACGCTCATGATTAAGGCCGAGGCCCTCCTGCGCTTAAACCGGAACGAAGACGAGGCCGCCCGCTTGGTGTCGCAGATTCGCGCCCGTGTGTACGACGACCCCGCCAAAGCCGCCGTTACGCCCGCACAACTCAAAGCCGACACGAAGATAAAGTACGGTACCCTCGACTGGGATAACAACATAGAAAACCCCGGCAACCAAACGCCCGTCTATCTTGGCGGACTGTACGACGAATGGGGATGGGAATTTGCCTGCGAAGCCCAACGACGTATTCACATGATACGCTTCAACACCTATTCTACCAAAAACTGGTTTAATCATCCAACCATCCCCGACGGACATACGGCATTGTTCCCTATTCCTCTCACCGAATTGCAGAACAACTCGAATCTGAAGCAGAATCCCGGATATTAATTACGACAGAGATAGATTATGATAAAACAATGTATCAAAGTAACCGCCTGCCTGCTGACGCTTTCCGCCTGCCGGCCCTCTCCGGAACCGGTAGAACTGACCGACAACATCCAAGCGGTTCCTTTCGCACAGGTGCATCTTACCGATAGCTTTTGGTCTCCCCGTATCGAAATCAACCGCACGGTATCAATTCCTTCCGCTTTCTATCAATGCGAAATCAACGGACGGTTTGATAACTTCGCTTTGGCCGGCGGACTTATCCAAGGGGAACACCAGGGCGATTACCCGTTCGACGATACCGACCCATACAAAATTATCGAAGGCGCTTCCTATTCCTTGGCCGTCACTTACGACGCCCGCTTGGATGCCTACCTCGATAGCGTTATCACCCTCATTGCCGCCGCTCAGGAGCCGGATGGGTATCTTACTACCTGTGTAACCAACAAGTCCGAACGACTCTCCGGCTGGTGGGGCAAGGAACGTTGGGAGAAAATAAACAGTCATGAGTTATACAACAGCGGACACCTCTACGAAGCCGCCGTAGCCCATTATCAGTCTACCGGCAAGCGTTCTCTGCTGGACGTTGCCATCCGGAATGCCGATTTGGTGTGTCAGGTCTTCGGCCCCAACGAAGGCCAGAAGCACGTTCCCTCCGGACACCCTATCATCGAGATGGCGCTGGCCAAATTGTATCAGGTAACGGGCGAGGAAAAGTATTTGGCGCAAGCCCGTTATTTTGTGGAAGAGACGGGACGAGGTACGGACGGGCATCGACTCAATGCGTATAGCCAGGATCATAAACCGATTCGGGAGCAAGACGAAATAGTGGGTCATGCCGTACGCGCCGGTTATCTCTATTCGGGCGTGGTAGACGTGGCTACCCTCCTGCACGATACGGCCTACTTCCGGGCCGTGGAACGGATATGGAATAATATGGCAAATAAGAAGCTCTATATCACAGGAGGCATAGGTTCGCGGTCTCAAGGGGAAGGGTTCGGCCCGGAATACGAATTGCATAATCACAATGCGTATTGCGAAACCTGTGCCTCCATTGCCAATGTGTATTGGAATCAGCGGATGTTCCAGGCCACGGGTCATGCCAAGTATGCCGACTTGCTGGAACGCGCCCTTTATAATGGCGTTATTTCGGGAGTATCGCTTGGCGGCGACCGGTTTTTTTACGACAATATTCTCGAATCGAGCGGTCACGACGAAAGGCAAGTTTGGTTCGGATGCGCTTGTTGTCCGGGAAATATCACTCGTTTCATGGCCTCCGTACCCAAGTATATGTATGCTACGCAGGGGGAGAATCTTTTTGTCAATCTCTATGCTTCCAGTCACAGCGACATCACCGTGGGAGATGTGTTGGTAGAGCTTACCCAAGAAACATCCTATCCCTGGGAAGGCCTTGTACGCTTTGCGGTCAATCCGGAAAAGCAAGCTTCCTTTACGCTCCGGTTGCGCCTCCCCGGTTGGGCTTCCGATGTTCCGGTACCGGGAAGCGACCTCTATTCGTTCGCTTCGGAGTTGAAAACTGCGTATTCCGTTTCCATCAATGGAAAAGCGCTTCATCCCAAGCTGCAAAACGGCTATCTATCTATCGAGCGAAGCTGGAAACCGGGCGACGAAGTGGTTTTATCTCTGCCGATGGAACCTCGTTTCATCCAGGCGCATCCCAACGTGGCGGCCGACCGGGGTCTTCATGCCATTCAGCGCGGCCCGATTGTGTATTGCCTTGAAGGGGTAGACCAGCACGACCATCACGTATTTAATAAATATGTTTCGGGCAATGAAACGGCGGCTTATTCTTTCGAACCGCTGAAACTGAACGGCATCGTGGAGCTTTCCATCGCCGGAGGAGAAGTGTCCCTTACGGCTGACGCCTTGGAAGAGAAAGAAGTATCGGTCAGAGCCATCCCTTATTCTACGTGGAATAACAGGGGGAAGGCCGAAATGGCGGTTTGGATTCCGGCCTCGGCCGAGGCAGCCCGTCCCATTCCCGCTGCGAGTATTGCTTCGCGCGCCCAGGTGTATGTGATTGGCAGAAATACTCCCGAAGAGGTTTTTGCTATCAACGACCAATGGGAACCCAACAGTTCGGCCGATCTTTCCAAGCCCTACCTCTCGTTGTGGAGAGGAGGAAAGGACGACCACCGGACGGTGGAGTATCGTTTCGACCAAGCGGAAACGGTGCAAACCCTGCAAGTTTACTGGGTGGAATTTGAACATTACGATGGCGACTACGGTCTGCCTGCCGACTGGAAAGTGCAGTACAAAGATGGTAACGAATGGAAGGATGTGGAAACGGCCGATGCGTACGAATGTGCAAAAGACCGTTATAATACCGTGAATTTCCGGCCGGTAACGACCACGGGGCTGCGGCTCGTAGTCCGTCTTCGGGAAGGTATGTCCGGCGGTATCATAGAAAGCAAGATTTCATAAAACTCTCATATAAATAAACAGTAATCAAGGCCTTGCTAAAAAGAGGCTGTCTTCCGGATGGAAGACAGCCTCTTTGTTAATGGGCGAAGGCCTTGGAAAAATGCTCAATCCGGATGCTTTACCACACCGGAAAAGAAGGGGATGCCGGTACTTTGTTCTTTTATAAAGAAAAGGAAGGGACGGTTTACATGGAAATCGAGAGACGGAGGAACCTCTTCATTTATGTTTGCACCCACCATCCCAATGAGCGTGGCGGCGGCGCCTTCCATGCCCGTTTCGTCTACTTGGGCAAACGTTTTCTGCAGTACGGACGAAACAAACAGGCCGGCATCCGCGTTTATCCGCGAAAAATCGCTATTCTCGAATATAGCCGGCAATCCCAGGGCTTTCAGGTCGTCGTTCAGAGTCTTCTCGTATTCTATCGTGAAACGGGGAAGCTGAAGGTTCACCGTGTATGTTTTCTTCGGCAAGTCTGCAAGGTATTGCTCCCAAGTCTCTGCGTTTAACGATTCCAGTACCGCATCGAGCGATACCCCTTCGTTGGGCAAAAGGATTACCATGCTGAAGGCTCGGTTTCCAAAGGGCAGTTCCATCATGGAGAACAGTTCCGTCTGAAGAACATGATCTGTTCGCACGGCGTGCATCGTGGGCAGAGCCGGTGTGCTGCCGTCCGGGTTGTAAAACGGTTTATCTACCGTTGCCTCTTTCGCGAACGGATATTCCCAAAGACCTTTAAAGTATAAGGTATTGATCAGATACATCAGAGCGCTTGGGTCGATACCGGTTAATATCTGCGGCACCTTTCCGTGCGTCTTTTCTTCTACCCATCCGTTTATCAATCCCAGGGTGGAAGGCAGCGCGAAGTCTTCGTTTCTCACTTCGGCTTCGTAATACTGCCGGTTGGTTTCCTTGAATAGCTCCAACACCGGGAAATCCTTTCTTATCCAAATAGAGTTGGCGCTTTCAAACACGGCACGGGTATCGAGTTCCTGCATGGCTTTCACCATCTTTTGGGCGAAGGTATTGAGCGTTTCGTTCGATACCGTTCCTCCTCCCAGGATGTTTTCCAGTTCTTTTTGCGTACCACCGGCCGCTCCGTTGTTCAGCATCAGGAGGGCTAAGTTCAGGCTCAGGGGCGAAATGAAGATATTTTTTTGCGAATCTTCGTTCCGATGAACAGTTTGCAGTAAATCGAAAGCAAAAATCCGGCTTTGTTGTGCGATTAGTTTTTCACCTTCCGTAAGGTCTATATCCACCCGCCGGATGTAGGGGATATCCTGAACTACCTCAGGATCCGGTTCCACCGGACGTATATCTTCTGCCGGTTCCTTTCCTCCCTGACAAGCTGCGAGAGCCGCCAAGCATAGATATAATTTAAAGTTTTTCATACGATATCATTCAATTAATAATTACTGATACAAAGATGCACATAAGTTGTTGCGTTTTGGGATTATTTCAGTAAAAAGTCAGTTAAGATGTCGTTTTACCGAAAAAGCCCCTTGCCCGGCAAAGGGACAAGAGGCTTTGAAAAGAACAACGGATAGTATCTGCGAGGATATTATCTAAATTCTGCATTGTACTCGTTCCACCAATCGGAAAGCTCCGGTTCCGTGCAACCTTCAAAGGGGTATTCGTGTCTGCCGACGGTCATGCGAGCTAATTCGGCCCGCAAATTGGCCCGGTGGTCGGCACGATTCTTTCCGTATTTCCTTACATCCGCTTCGTATTCGGGGTCTTCGTTGCGCGCAGGTTTTTCGTTTTGTTCCAACTGCAACGTTATCGTTGGCTTATCGCATACTTCGGTGGGGCCGAAATACTGAATGGGGCCGGGATAAACGTAGGAGGTGGCGGAGGCCCATTCGTCGCGTTTGGCGGCAAAAGCCCGGAAGGGAGCGCCGTCAAGTTTTACCAACGCTTTTTGTATCACCGGTTTCATCTCGCCGTGGCGTTTTTCCATGTTCATCATCATGGTGATGGGGATGCCTCCGGCAATCCATGCGTTGGCCGGCGCGGTGGTATTGCGCACGGAGGCCATATAGCCGGTTTTTCTCGCGGCAATGAGGCAGGAAGCGGTGTATCCCAGCGAGTAGCAGTAGTCGGCGTCGTAGTTCGACGGCGCGGCGCAGCGTCCTTCGTATCCGAAGAAGTGATGTTGTGCAGAAAATTTGCCCTTGTATTTGCCTTCTTTCTTCCATTCCGACAGTTTTCGGCCTACCATTTCGGACAGCAGCTTTTCGGTTTCGATAAGCGATACCTGTACGTTTCCGTGCGGGTCTCGGTCGAGCGTCAATTGTCGTGCAACGCCTTCGGGCAGACTGGCGTAAAGCGCGGCATTGTTTTCCGACAGCTTGCTGATGATGTAAGCGCGCTGTTCGCTTCTTTTAATCATCTTGAACTCCTCGTCGTGTAAGCCTAAATAGTCGTTCAGCTCGGCGATGAGGCGTTTGATGGCCGGGACAAATTCGATAAGTCCTTCGGGGATGAGTATCGTCCCGAAGTTGTTTCCGGCCTCGGCGCGTTTGGCCACAATGGTAGCGATATGGGTTACGATATCATCGAGCGAAAGCTCCTTTTTTTCCACTTCTTCCGAGATAATGCAGAGGTTGGGTTGCGTCTGGAGCGCACACTCTAAGGCGATATGCGAGGCAGAGCGTCCCATCAGTTTGATGAAATGCCAGTACTTTTGCGCCGAGTTGCAATCTCGTTCGATATTGCCGATTACTTCGGAGTAGACCTTGCAAGCGGTGTCGAAGCCGAAGGAAGTTTCGATTTGCTCGTTTTTCAAATCTCCGTCTATCGTTTTTGGGCATCCGATTACCTGCACGCCGGCGTTTATCTCCTTGTAGTACTCGGCCAGTACGCAGGCATTGGTATTCGAGTCGTCTCCTCCAACGATAACTAAGGCGGAAATGTTCAGTTGTTTCAAGATTTCGAGTCCTTTGCGGAACTGTTCTTCCGTTTCCAGCTTGGTTCGTCCGGAGCCTATCATATCAAATCCTCCGGTATTGCGGTATTCGTCGATGATATTGGCCGTCAATTCTTTGTATTGGTGGTTTATCAGCCCTCCGGGGCCTAAGATAAATCCGAACAGGCGCGAATCGGGATGAATGGCCTTGATACCGTCGAAAAGTCCGGCTATCACATTATGTCCGCCCGGCGCTTGTCCTCCGGACAGGATTACTCCCACGTTGATGGGGGGCAGTTTTTGTTTTTCGTTCGTTTCCCGGAAGGTAATAATAGGCATTCCGCAGGTATGGGGGAAAAGTTGTTTGATAGTCTCCCGGTCGGCAACCGACTGGGTATATTCTCCTTCTACCGCTATTACGGCGCCATTCAATGCAGCGGGCACTTTGGGTTTGTAGGCCGCTCTTGCAATTTGTAATGCACTTTTTGTCATTTCTCTTTCAGATTATTAATATATTACTGTGTTGTTTTAATTTTGTTTGAAAGCTCTGAAGCTATGCGGTTTGATTTCCACTTCGAAGGTCTGTGTCGTTTTCGGTTCTCTCAGCCAGATACGCGCTTGCATAAAGAAAGGAAAAGCGCGAGGGCCGGCCGGCGGATTGGCTTCGGGAGAAATCTTGTTGCCGCTAATCATGTCGGTAATTTGTTTGGCAGGTTCGTCGATGATTAATTTCACCTTTACCGGTTTGTCCAAGAAAGATTCCACCACGAAGGTATTATTATCGTAAGCAAAGAGGCTGATGTTGGCCGGTCCTTCGATGCGTACCGGCACATCGGCTCCGGCCACTGCGCGCAGACGGTTCAGCGCCCCTTCGGGCAATTCGTAGAGGTCGGCGAAGGAATCGGGGATGGTCCATACCCAAAGCGAGCCATTCTCGTATCGGGCTTGCAGCAGGAGCGGCCATCCCAGCACGCCTTTGTCGTGAGCGGGGATATCTTCCCAGGCATCATTGGTATAGTATAAGACCTGGGGGATAATCATTTTTTCTTTCGATTTGCCGAAATAGCTGAAGTCATTCACGAACCCTTTGCCGTCTCCGATACGAAGTTCTACGATGTCGTCCAATTCTTTCCCGATTTTCTTAGCCAATCCGGAGGTTACAATCACTTCCCGGCCGGCTTTGAGTTGCTTTCTGATTTTATCTACCAAGAATTTATCATACGCAGCTTGTTCGGTAAGGAGGACGACCTCGGCGTTTTCGGGAAATTCGTGCGTCATTTCAATGGGCAATCCCATCATGCCGAAAAAGTTTTGCAAATTGTCTTCGCCTACCGAATTGGCGGGTTTGTAAGACGCTATGCCGATGGGTTTCCCCAGCTTGTTGTACACTTTTTCAAGTTCCCGGAAGGCTACGGAAGCGATGGAGGCAAGCGTCGGTTTATTGTCCAACTTATTCCAGTCGAAAGACGTACCTGTTCCTTGCCAGGCTCCTTTGAGATTCTCTCCGATGGGTCTTTGCAGACTTCCAAATTCAAACAATGTACATTCCGGGGCTTTTCCCAGCAAGGTCATCCAGGCTTGTTCGGCATATCGGTCGGCATACGTCATTCCGCCGGCGTCTATCCATCCCCCTCCGTTCTTTCCGTTGGAAATATTGTCTAAGTAACGGACAATTTCGTAACTCAAATAAGCTTGTAAGTGCTGGTCGGCATTCGGATTTCGGGATTCGGTTCCCGACCATACTCCGTCAAAGATGGCCGGTTCTATGTCCAAGTCGAAACCCAAAGCCGGGAAGTGCTCGTACCAGTTGGGATATTTTATAATCACTTTACATTGGGGGTTTACGGCGCGTGCCGGTCCTGCCACTAAGTTCCGGGCAGCATCGCGCATTAATTCCACGCGGTATTCCGTCCAGCTCTTCGAGCCTTTGGCTGCCGTACAATGTTCGCATTTACAGCTATTGAAGAAGAAATCGTCCAAGAGTATTTCGTCGAAGTGTTTTGCGGTATACTCGGCGATTTTTTTTACTTCAGCCCTACCTTCGGGTGTTGTGTAGCAGAATGTTTCCCATCTTCCCGTATGGCTTTCGGGCGTATACGTGATTCCTCCTCCAAATGCTACTTTCTTGGAAGCAAAGAATTTTTTAGCCGCCAGCAGAGCGGCTTCCGAGGTATATCGCCCATCGCGGTGCGATTCGATATACACCTTATCCACTTTGAGCCGGGAGGAAATTTCGGTCCAGGTACTGTCCAACCACTTGGTGTTTGTCATTTTGTTCACATCGTTGGCCGTGATATAAACGGACACTTTAAAACCCTCGTAATGTCCGGCGTTCAAGGCAGGCGCAAAAGCCGTTGACAAAAGGAGGAGACTTCCTGCCAATAAATTTTTCATAAAGTTTGGATTCTCTTTTTATAACTTTCTACTCCTGCATCGATGCTTACGGGCGCCGTGGGCAAGGAAGCTCCGTAAAGCACAAAAGGCGTTTGCCATACCATGCCCGAATGATTAGCGAGTCCTTGGTAAGGACGCAAATATTCGTCGAGCGTAAATAAGTTTCTTCCTCCCGAACGGTAGGCTTCGTATTCCGATCCGGTTGTTGTAGCCACCAATAGTTTTTTTCCTTTGATGGCGTCTGTTAATCCGCCGAATATTTCATCGCACCATTTTTTCAGTTGAGAAGGGGCGCTCAACCAATGAAACGGGAACTGAAAGACAAGAGCGGAAGCTTCACTTACAGGCTGTTTGTAGGTGTCTACGGAGAAGGGTGCGGCATAGATGTCGATGACGGTAACGCCCGGCAAGCCTTTCACGGCTTCTACCAGCGCCTTGTTGGCTACCGACTGTGCATAGTTGGGATGCGCCAGGAGGATGACTACTTTGCTACTACTCTGTTGTACAACGGCGCCTCCGCCTCCTGTTGAATTTTCGTCCGGAAATGAGAAAGGATTTGCCCCCAGGGCATCCACGCCAAGCGCAGCCGTTCCGACAGCGCCCAAAAAGTTACGTCTGTTAATTTTCATGATAAATGGTTTTCTATTTGTTCTTACTTTTTATATTTTGAAAACGAGTGCCAATTTAAAAAGAAAGAATCATATACACAAATATATCTTTCAATGTCCGGGACAGACGTATCTTTATCGGGCGAAACCGGAAACTAAAACAGATAATTACACCCGATTGAAAACAAAATATAATCCGTGTGCTTTATCAGAAATTGATATTTCGCTTGTAAAACAAGGGCAATATGGGAGGACAGTTCATAATCAACCCCCGCTCCAAGATTAGCGCCTGCCTTCAGATTGTGTCTATACAAAACAGAGGCTCCCACTACAGGATAAACCGTAAACTTATTGCCTGTAACTAAAAAATAATGGGCATCCAGATTTATATCCCACACCGTATTGTGAGCAGGAGCATAATAATCGAAAGACGGCGCTATTCTGAATCGATCCGTAAAGTTATAACCGAAATGGATTCCCCAGTTAGGATGTTCGATTCCCAAATCTGTATTAAACCCTGTGCTAAGCCCCACACTTTTCTCTCCCGTTTGTGCGGAAGCAAATGTATATACTGCCGCTAAGAGCATAAAAATAAACATCTTGTTCTTCATATTCTGTTATATTTATTAAAAAATTATCATTCACTTTGTAGAACATATTTAAGATTCATCCGACAAATGCGTAGCCGCCCATTTGAAAAAACACTTCACATGTAAGTTTCGAAGTAACTTCAAATTATAATATTTCGCGTTGTTTACGAGGGAATAACTCTATCTTTATCAGGATTTAGAGTTATCACAATTCTAACTACGCATTTGTCGGATGAGCTATATTTAATTACTATCTCTCTGCTATTTGAAAAGTAAGAGAAGATATTCTATCATTCCAATTGCCACTTCCACAAGGAATATTTTTCAGATTGGGGACATTAGTAGTACCTGTTGATGTAATTACTAACGTGCGCCCTCCATAATAAGAGTTTTCATATCCAGTGAAAATAGCACAATAATTAGTATCAGAGTCTGTATAGAAAACTTTTAAAGAAGATGTTTTATCATTAAAATAGCCACTTCCCTCATCATCCAAATAATTATCTTCGCTGTATTGATTAATAGAAGCAAAATATGATATGCTTCTATCTTTATAATTTACATCATCATAAAGAGTTACAGTTCCTATAAGTCCGGTTCCGGCTTTTGTTTGAACACTTTCAAAGGGGAGAGAAGATTTAATAATCTTATACTCTAACTTTGCAAACAAATCTTGTTTAGTTTCAAATAACTCAATTTCATTCTCTCCTTTATATAATGTTTGAAGATTAGGTAATTGAGAAATTACTTGATACCATTTTTCAAATGTTTTGTCAAGATAAACAATAGAATCGTTAACCAATTCGCAAGGCACAGTGAATTTTTTATCCTTATAGGTCACTTGTAAAACGAATGATTCTCTCACGAGAGAGTCTATTAATTTAATATCAGTCTTAATGGGCAGCACTGATTCATCTGTAGAGAAACCCCAGTTCAGATCTTTAGTATCATCCGAACATCCAACACTAAACAGGAATAATCCCAAAACAACAAATACATAAAAATTTTTCATATTTCTTTAATTTAATAATGTTATTAAAAAATAAAACTATACGACGACATAATAGAATTTGCAAATCTTATTTCCGAGTCGATTTCTCGACAAAGGTATGGACTAATTTGCAAAAAATATATGTCAGAAGCGATAGAAAGTTTGTCAATTTCGAATTAATTTGGGGAGAAGATGCCATTAAATTTCAGCAGACAGCAATCTCTTCAATACCGTCTGGGCGGATATTTCGCGGTTGGCGGCTTCGGGGATAACGATGCTTTGAGGGCTTTCTATCACCTCGTCGGATACGATCATATT
>JAISZY010000019.1 GCA_031284375.1 Tannerellaceae bacterium
CTTTCACTACCAGATTATCTTCGATAGCCGCATCGAGCGGAATACCGGTTTGCGAAAACGAAAAGGTTTCCGCTTCTACTACCTCCAGAGCGTCGCGCAGGGGAATGGGATAAAACACCGTTTCGATGTTGTGGTATCCATCCGGCCGCTTGCCAAGCACATTCAGCCCCAGATTAATTTTTGCATTCGGGAAACAAATCATTTCCGGATATTAGGCCGTTCCAGTCCGTAGGACTTTTTCTTGTCTTCCGCTCTCAATAAGAAAGAGAACAGAATGGCTAATACGCCAAAGAGGGCGAAAACCGACATCGGGATGGTATAATCGTAGGCCAAGGTTTCGCCCGGCAGACGGGCATAGCGGTCGATTATCCAGCCAATCAGCATCGGTACGCCCATCAATCCCCAGTTTTGTACATAGAAGATAAGCGAGAAGGCGGTTCCTAACTGCTTCTGGGGGATAATCTTTGCCACCGAAGGCCACATAGCCGAAGGTACCAACGAGAAGGCAATCCCCAGGACAATCATCACGGAGGTAGCAAACCACCATTCGTTCAGTAGGGGAAGGGCAAAAAGGATGTGTACTACCGTGAGCATAATCGAGCCTATCAGCATCAACGTAGCTCCTTTGCCGATGCGGTCGTACAGGCTGCCGAAGAGCGGCGTCAGCAGAATTGTGCCGAACGGCAGAAGGCCGGGTATGGTTCCGGCTAAGTTTTCCGCCACCCCGTATTTGTATATCATCAGTTTGGTAGCGAATTTAAGGAAAGGAAAGACGCCCGAATAGAACAGCACGCACAAGATGGCGATTAACCAAAAGCCTTTGTTGGTTACAATCATCTTGATGTCGCTCAGCTTGAATCCTTCTTCCGGTTCACTGCCGGGTATGATTTCTTCCGAGGCGTCGAGTTTCTTGTCCATCACCCGGTAAACCAGAAACGAAATGGTTCCGATGCAGAGCATCAGAGCGCCCAACCATACCGGCGTAGATACGGAGTGGAAATAATTGGCAAGGGGCAAGCTGAAGAAAAGAGCGCAAGCCGTTCCTATACGCGCCAGCGCCACCTGAAGTCCCATCGCAAGGGCCAACTCGTGTCCGGTAAACCACTTCACAATAATCTTACTTACGGTAATGCCGGCTATTTCCACGCCCATGCCGAAGGTAGCAAATCCCAGTCCGGCTACAACAACCTGCAATTTGTATCCTGCAATCGTATCGCCCCCAACGGGGAAAAAGCCCGATATAGCGTATGCCTTAATCAAAGCTCCCGTTACCATCAGGCAGCAAGCCATTAGTCCGGTAAAGCGTACACCCATCTTATCTAAGATGATACCACCCAGTATAAGCATAAAGAAGATTACATTGAACCATCCGTAGGCGCCGGAAAAGAAACCATACTCCGTAGAAGTCCAGTCATGGTTGCGCATTAATAAATCTTCCAGCGGAGATATGACGTCGGTAATAAAATAGCCGCACATCATGGTAAAGGATACAATAAGCAAGGCCGTCCAGCGAGCCGCCTTGGATTCGCTCAGTTTACGTTTGATAATTTCTGTCATATTGTTTTATTTTTTATTGGTTATCGTAAAAAAAGGGTAGTATATCAGCCACAATAAAGTTGCTCCCTCCTATAAAAACGAAATCATCTTCGGTAACGATCTGTTTCAGGAGCCGGAGCGCTTCGCCGACTGACGGGCAAACGCTGCCTTCCAGATTCCGCGTGCGAGCTTTCATGGCCAAGGTTTCGGCCGGCAAGGCGCGCCGGAGAGAGGCTTGCGTGAAGATATAATGAGCCGTTTGCGGCATAAGGGCGAGAATCGCGTCGATATCTTTATCTTCCGAAAAGCCGATCAGCAGGAACAATCGCTTGCAAAGCCGGCTGCGGTAAGCAGCCTCTATTTGTGCGGACAAGAAACGCCAGGCCCCTTCGTTGTGCCCGGTGTCGAGAACAATAAAAGGCCTCCGGCTGACGACTTCCCAGCGTCCGTGCAGACCAGTCCGTTCGGTTACCTGTTTGAATCCGCCGGTTATGGCGTGAATGGGTAGAGGAGTTGCGAGTTCGCCGGCAAGTACGTGCAAAGCCGACAAAATAGTCTGTGCGTTCAGTTGTTGGACGGGCGAAAACCTAAGTTTGGCCGCCTTCTCCAGTCCGCCGGGGTCTGCCGCCCGAAAAAGGGGAGCGTTTGCTTCTTCCGCTTTCCGTTTAAAAACTTCATAGACGGATTCGTCCGGCATGTCACCAATGACGACGGGGACGCCCGGCTTGATGATGCCGGCTTTTTCGTAAGCAATTTCTTGCAGCGTATTGCCAAGAAATTGCATATGATCCAGGCTGATACTTGTAATAACGCTCAGGATGGGGGTGATGATATTGGTGCTGTCGAGCCGCCCGCCCAGACCGACTTCTATCACGGCGAAGTCTACCTTTTCGGAACGGAAATACGCAAACGCCATTGCCGAGGTAAGCTCGAAGAAAGAAGGCTTGAGGGGTTCGAAGAATGAACGGTGGCTCTCCGTGAAATCCACTACATAATCCTTACTGATCATCTCTCCGTTTACGCGGATGCGTTCGCGGAAATCTACCAGATGAGGCGAGGTGAAGAGGCCGACCCTGTATCCGGCTTCCTGAAGAATGGCGGCCAGGGTGTGGCATACTGTTCCTTTGCCGTTTGTTCCGCCTACGTGGATGCTGTGGTATGAGCGGTGCGGATTGCCTAAGTAATCGTCTAAAATAATGCTTGTGTCAAGGCCCGGCTTGTATGCCGATGCTCCATGATGCTGGAACACCGGCGTGCTTGTATATAAATAAGTTAATGTGTCTTCGTAGTTCATTCTTCCGAATCGTTTTCGCGCATGTTGTGGAAAACGTTTTGCACATCTTCGTCTTCTTCCAATTTTTCAATCAGTTTATTGACGGATTCGCGTTGTTCGGGCGTTACGTCTTTCAAATCGTTGGGGATGCGCAGGAACTCGGCGCTATTGATTTCGTACCCGTTTTCTTCCAAATATTTCTGTGTGGCAGAGTTTTGCGCAAATTCGCCATACAGTACGATTTCGTCTTCATCCTCTTCTACTTCGTCCACACCGTAATCGATGAGTTCCAGTTCCAGGTCTTCCAGCGAGATGCCGTCTTTTTTAACGATATGGAATACGCATTTATGTTCAAATAAAAATTCCAGGCTACCGGATGTACCCAGCGATCCGCCGTGTTTATTGAAATAACTGCGTACATTCGCCACGGTTCGTGTTGTATTATCGGTAGCTGTTTCCACAAAGACGGCGATACCGAAAGGCCCGTAGCCCTCATAGTTCATTTCTTTGTAATCCGTAAAGTCTTTCGACGTAGCTTTCTTGACAGCGCGTTCTACGTTTTCTTTCGGCATATTTTCTTTTTTTGCCTGCTGCATCAGCACGCGCAAGCGGGGGTTGCTGTCTGGGTCGGGGCCGCCGGATTTGACGGCGATGGTGATTTCTTTTCCCAACTTGGTAAATACGCGGGCCATATTACCCCACCGTTTAAACTTTTTTGCTTTGCGATATTCAAACGCTCTTCCCATATACGTGTTTCTTTATGTTTTAATGATGATTGTTTATCTCAGTTGAGCGCCCAACAAGCGCTCCAGATTAGTTTGTATCTTCTTCATAATGCCTTCAATCTGCGTGTCGTTCAGTGTTTTTTCCGCATCTTGCAAGTAAAAGCTTACGGCATACGATTTCTTACCTGCCGGCAAGTTTTTACCCTCATATACGTCGAACAAAGTTATTTTCCGGAGCAGTTTCCGTTCGCTGTCATAGGCAATTTTTTCTACCTCGGCAAAAGAGATATGCTTGTCTAAAAGCAATGCCAAGTCCCGTTTCACGGTCTGAAACCTGGGAATTTCGGAGAATGTGACTTTGCTTTTTCGTATTTCCTTCATGAGCGCCGTCCACGAAAACTCGGCGTAGTAAACGTCCGAATCTACATCCAACATTTTGAGTAATTGACGGTTCACAACGCCGTATGTACCTAATAATCGTTTCGAACTTCCGCCTACATAGCTTATGCAGGTAGAGTAGATGTCGTTACTCAAATTTACGGCAGAGAGCGTGTGCATATTGACGCCTAAACGTATCAGGAGGCGCTCTATATATGCTTTCAGTTCGTAAACAGACGATTTTTCATTGGGATGCGCCCAATTATTTTCCACGCGATTACCGCATATCCATAAGCCTAAACGATAGTCTTCGCTAAATTCGGCAAGTGTATCGTCTTCCTTTTTTTTCGCTGTATCACATGCATAGCAATTTCCAAATTCAAAGAAACGGATGTTGCCGTTTTTGCGTTTTTGGTTATACCCGATGCTTTCAAGTCCTCCAAACAACAAAGTTTGGCGCATAGTGTTCAACTCTGTGCTTATGGCGTTTTTCAGCATGACGCACTGCGCGGGCGGGTAAGTAGTAAGTGCGTCGTAATAGACCGAACGAGTTTGCGAGTTATTCAGTATTTCATGGAATCCTGCTCCGCATAATTGTTCCGAGATAAGATGTTGCAATTTGTAACTACGGTCGGTAGGCGTTTGGTAGTTCAGGTTCGACTTCATCTTATCGCTTACTTCCACGTTGTTGTATCCATAGATGCGAAGAATGTCTTCTATCACGTCTACATCGCGTCTTACGTCCATGCGATAAACAGGAACCTGAAGCGTTAATCCTTCCGGCGTTTCGGACAATATGTCTATTTCGAGAGAAGCAAGGATATTCTTTATTGTTTCGACTGAGATGGTTTTGCCTATCAGACTGTATATTTTCCGATAAGCGACATCCACCGTATAAGGGCTAACGGGAATGGGGTAAACATCCTGTACGTTGCCGGTTATCCGGCCCCCGGCTATTTCCTTAATCAGCAAGGCGGCGCGTTTCAGTACGTACAAAGTTTGATTGGGGTCTAATCCTCGTTCGAAGCGAAATGAAGCATCCGTATTCAGCCCGAAACGGCGGGCAGTCTTGCGTATCCAAGTTGGATTGAAATTGGCCGATTCGAGAAATACATTCGTGGCGCTTTCCGTCACTCCGGAGTCCAATCCTCCAAACACACCGCCGATACACATGCCTTCTTCCGCATTACAAATCATTAGATCTTTGTCGGTAAGCGTACGTTCCGTTTCGTCGAGGGTTACGAACTTTGTTCCATTGGGCAATGTTTTAACAATCACTTCACTACCTTTTATTTTGTCGGCATCGAAAGCATGTAACGGTTGTCCTAATTCATGCAGTACATAATTAGTAATATCCACTACGTTATTGATAGGGCGCAATCCGATTGTTTTCAAGGCGTTTTGCAGCCAGTCGGGACTTTCTTTTACCGTTACATCCCGAATAGTGACGCCCGAATAACGTGGACAGGCTTCCGTATTTTCTACCGTCACAAGGATGGCAGGCGAAGGGTCGTCTATCTTGAAAGCTTCTACGGAAGGTCGTTTCAGGGTAACCTGCCGGCCGTTTTGCCGGAGATAAGCTGCCAGATCGCGTGCTACGCCGAAGTGTGAAGTGGCATCTACGCGGTTTGGCGTAATATCTACTTCCAGTACATAGTCGCTCTTTACATTATAATAATCTTTAGCCGGTGTTCCTACTTTGGCGTCATCCGGCAGAACGATGATGCCTTCGTGGCCGGTTCCCATTCCGATTTCGTCTTCGGCACAAATCATCCCGTTCGATTCTTCTCCGCGTATTTTGGACTTTTTGATGGTAAAACATTCATCACCCTTATAGAGTTTCGTGCCGTTCACGGCTACTACCACTTTTTGTCCTGCGGCTACGTTGGGCGCTCCACATACAATTTGCAACGGTTCCCCGACTCCTACATATACAGTTGTAATATGCAGATGGTCGGAATTAGGATGTGCCGTACAAGTAAGAACTTGTCCGATTACCAATCCATCCAGCCCTCCCTTTATCGTTTGCACTTCCTCTACACTTCCTGTCTCCAAGCCTATGGATGTTAGCGCCGCAGCTACTTCGTCAGGCTGTAAGTCAAAATCAATATACGCTTTTAACCAATTGTAAGATATATTCATTGTTTCATCTTTTTTGCGTGCCAAAGTTAAAAAGAATTATTCAAAAATCGCCCAAAAAGAATGCGAACACACGATGTGCCCGCATCTTTGATAGTAAGAAATAGAAAATAGAAAAAATAGAAGAAAAATAGAAAAATATATTTTGTGTTTTATTCGCTAATTATGATGTCGTTTCATTTGAGAGTATAAATGTATGCCGTATTTGTATATAGAATGGCCACATACGCTATCAAATTTATCTATTAAGATATAGATTGTAACTATGATGAGGGGAGGCTTCGACCTCAATACAGAGCTAAAACATACACAACACAGAAAAGTTTCTGTTTTGAAGCAATACATTTCCGAAAAAAAACATACATTTGGATTGAATTTATTGCGCTATGGACATTCATCTTGAATTGGAATATGTGAAAAGATTAGCGAACGGAGATCATAAAGCGTTTGACGTTCTTTTTACTCGATACCACCCTATCGTGAAAAGTTTTCTTGTAGGTTTTATAAAAAACGAAGACATAGCCTCCGATATGGCGCAGGATGTCTTTTTTAAGGTATGGATAAACAGAGAGACCATTTCGAAGGTTATTTCATTCAAAGCCTATTTATTCCGTATGGCCCGGAACATGGTATACGATTATTTCGAACACAACGCCATCAAAGAAAAATACGACCATAATCTACAGGAAAATGCCGAAAATTATTATTCCGACCTGATAGAAGAAGAACTATACGCCAGGGAATTATCCCTTCTAATAGATATCGCCGTAGAGAAAATGCCTCTGCAAAGAAAACGGATCTTCACCATGAGCCGCAAAAACGGATTCTCTAACGACGAAATCGCCGAACAACTAAACATAAGCAAACGTACCGTAGAGAACCACATCACACAGGCTTTAAAGGATTTGAGGGAAATAATCTCGACTATCTGAAACGATCCGTCCACCGTATCTCTACATACTCACCGGTTCTCCGATTATCCAGCGTCGCAGGATATGCAGTCCGGAAGCTGAACTATTACAACTTATTCCAGTTTTTTGAATGTTCTGGTAAAAGTTAAGCTATCCGGTATTTTTAATTCCTTCCGTTTTGCCTGAAACTCTTTCTCCGACAGTGGGCCTATCCGGTTTTCATACGGCCAGTCATGTACCTTATATTTTAATGGGATAATATAATAATTAGTCACATTCCTGTTGACATTCATCGTGAGGCAGGATAGTGGATGTTGTTTTACGATGATAAAGTCATCGTTGTAGCCGGCTGCAAATACGGTGGAGCCTGCAACTCCTATATAGTCGCCGTTTTCAAGTTTATAACATAAATCCATATCTTTATCCGTATCTACGGCGATAAAATAATAGTTCCCAACCAAATGCTCCTCGTGTACGAAGAACCAGAAACAGGAAGTCATTAGAGTGAGCAACCATAAACTGAACAGTAAGCATAAATAATATCGTGTGATATACGCACTTTGTGTAACGTATTTTGTTCCGGATGAGTCAATAAGTATTCTACCACCGAAATTTGTTCCCCGAGAAATTTCACTATTTGTTACTTTCCTTATATACATGTTTTCCCGCATCACATGGTCATGTTCCATTTGGTATGCCGGCTCGCAGTTTCCCATTTCTGTTTTTTACGACAAAGCTACAAAATTTGTTCCTATCCCGTTTGTTTTTAAATGTTGGATTAATTCTTTTTTTGAGGCGCTATGAAAAATATCCGATCGTACGATAGAGGAAGAAATCTTTGTCTTTTACCTGTAGTATAGTATAATACGCTTGCCGGTTTGCTGTTTGACAGGGCTTTCATATTCCGACCTGTACAATTTGAAGAAAGAAAACATTCAACTTTCTTTTGACGGTAAGCTGTGGATAAAAGGCAGACGGCAAAAGACTGATACGGAATACAATATTCCACTGTTACGTGTCAATACATTAGAGGCAAAAGCGGAGTTTACTAAAGTAAATGAGCATTTTGCCGACGGAGCGTAACGCAGAGTTTGGGGTTTTTAGAGGTGCCCTAGTGTGTATTGACAATGAGTATATACAATAAAGTGAGAAAACAATGTGCTGTAACCCACCACTTAAGATATCGGAACTTATGTTGCAACAAACATAACAGTAAACCGACAGCAAACCAACAAACCAAAATTACAGCAAACCAAAGATATAATTCCTGTGTTTTATAATACCAAATGCCGACAACCGGACCTTCTGCTCCAAAAGGATAAACTTCAGGATGATTTAATGCGTGATAAAAATCCTCAACAAATAGAGTAATACCAAATAAACAGAAACTGGCCCATATCACTTTAGCGATTTTCTTTTTGTCCCATCTCATTGATCTAAATATTTTACCGTTAAAGAGATATAAGTTACTCATGTTACGCAAGATTATAATTTTTGATCGTTTCAAGTTCATTCCAGGCATTTTTTAAAGCCCTGAAATAAATTTGGGATTTCAGGGCAAAATGATTCAATCTATGAATAAATTTGAATTGTTCTAATTTGATGTAAGCCAACAAAGAGGCAAACAAATGAGCCGTTTTTTGTAAAGTATCCGAAACTCTTCAGCGGAAAGTTCCAAATCATTGCTTAGCAGATACGCTACCGGAACGCGCAAGGATTCTGCTGCTCCGGGTAATTGTGTGTGGTAAAAGGCCGTCAACAAATTGATACCCTTTTCATTGCGACCTTTGCTGTGATCCCAGTGCCAACTGATCAACTCGTTCTCATCCGTATAGGGTTTGCTTACAATCGTCTCATCGAAGATCAGACAGGCCTCTTCACTCTCATA
>JAISZY010000024.1 GCA_031284375.1 Tannerellaceae bacterium
CCTCTAAAAACCCCAAACTCTGCGTTACGCTCCGTCGGCAAAATGCTCATTTACTTTAGTAAACTCCGCTTTTGCCTCTGTCGCAAGCCTTGATTTTGGGGTTTTTAGAGGTGCCCTACTGAAAAAGCAAGGACTATGTTATTCGTGGTGGAGCTTGCTAAAAATAACGATGAGGGCAATTGAATATGCAGGAAAAAAACTCCATTGATAGCAGGGAATTCTGAAAAAATATTAAAACCGGATAAAAAAAACAGAGGAACAAGGGGGGATATGAAAATATGCATTTACTTTGCATTTAAAAGTACTTCTATGAACGAGAATAAAAAAACAGGAATAGACGAAATAAACGAGATTCGTTCTTTGATGGAACGCAGTTCCATTTGTGTTAGCCTGAGTGGATTGGGCGGAATTTTAGTAGGCGTTTGCGCGCTGGCGGGGATAGGGGCCGGTTATGTACTGATGCCCGAATCGACGGGAAACACAGTTATCTTCCGGGCATTAGCCGGAGGCACCTTTCTGGCTGCTCTGCTTTGCATTACGTATTTCAGTTACCGACGCAGCCGGAAAATGAAAACCAAACTCTGGAACGGCTCTACACGGCGCATGGTGGGGTATTTGGCCTTGCCGTTTATGGCCGGCTCGCTGATTGTTTTGAAGCTATTGGAGTTAGACCTCTTTCCGCTCGTACCGGCGGTTTCCTTACTTGTATACGGAATCGCCCTCTTTTCGGCCAGTCATTACAGTACGGGCGAAATCCGGTGGCTGGCCTATGGAGAAATCATACTGGGATGCGTCGCCCTTTATCTGTCGGCCTTCGGATGGCTGTTCTGGGCCATAGGTTTTGGTCTTCTGCACATATTGTTTGGCGCCGTGATGTGGAACAAATACGAAAGGAATCGAAGCGAATGAAACCGAAAATAAATCCCCAAAATATCCTTACTGCTCCACCGGATAAAGTTTTCGACAATCGTTACCGTTTGCGGATCATGAGCGTGCTGGCGGTTAATAAATCTTATTCGTTCAACGAACTGAAGGATTTGCTGCAACTCACGGACGGTAACTTGGCCTCGGCGCTTAAAGTATTGGAGGAAAGCCGCTATATTTCCGTTATGAAAGGCTTTGTAGGCAAAAAAACCAATACCATTTATTCCATAACGCAGGCAGGTAAAACGGCGTTGAAAGAGTATTTCGACTTTATGGAACAACTTATCCGAGAAACGAAGCAAACAACAGCCGAATAATTGGATAACCGAATCACTGAATAATTGCATACCATCTTTGTATGCGTATTTTTTTTGTCTTTTTTACTTTGAAATTAAAAGTTCTTTCGTAATACAAACAAATTAATTCTTTATATTATGCACATCTTTTTTATTATTGCTTTTGCTATCGTTGCCGGGATTTTGTACGGGATTTCTTTCCTGACCGGCTTGACCTATTATGAGGTAAATATCCTGGTTTATTATTTTTTCATTCCCTTTTCCTGGTTGGCGATGCTGGATAAGTTTTTAAACTCTCATGGGTTAAAAATCATCTTTTCCGCCGTTGCCGTTAATTTCTTTTTGTTTATTCCGAATTTCAGGCAGTTTAGCGATGCACTCTTTGCAAAATCGGTAGAGTTTCTGGAGTATTTCGGTCATTATGGTATGGATTACGTCGCGGCAAGTGTCGTAATTTGCGTCATGCTGCCCTTGCTGGTTTATCTCATTCTGTGTTTCATGTTACATTGGCAATATGATAAAAAAACGATACGGAAATGAAACGATTGTTTGATGTTATCTTTTCTCTCCTTGCGCTGTCCGTTTTTGCCATACCGATGTGCGTAATTGCTTTTCTGTTAAGGTGCGTAGAGCGCCATCCGGTTTTTTTCCGCCAGGAACGAATCGGGCAAAACAAAAAAGCGTTTTCTATCCTCAAGTTTCAAACGCTTGTAAACGATGTGCCCACGCCTGTGGGCAGGCATTTGCGCCGGACGGGCGTAGACGAATGGGCGCAATTCTTCAATGTATTGAAAGGCGATATGAGTATCGTGGGGCCACGCGCACTTACGCCGGCGGATGTAGAACGGTTGGGGTGGAACGACGAATTTCATGCCGTCCGGTGGAACGTAAAACCGGGAATCAGCGGGCCGGCGCAACTGTATGGCGGACAGCATCGCAAAACGTCCTGGTTCTGGGATACATATTATATCGTGCACCAAAATCTGAAACTGGATTTTTGCATCGTGGTGGCATCGTTTGCGGTGAATATCTTCGGCAAGCTCCGTGTACGGAAAATCATCTTCAAAAACCGCAGACTGAAATAAGATGAAGGTTAAAATGATTCTGCCGGCCCTGGCCGAAGCGGAAAGTCCTTTCTGGCGACCGGTTAAATATTCGTTGTTTCCTCCCTTGGGACTGGCCACGCTGGCGGCATACCTGTCGCCCTCCGACGAAATCGACCTGCAAGACCAGCACGTAGAGACGTTGCGCTTGGACGATACGCCCGATTTGGTCATCATCCAAGTGTATATTACCAATGCTTACCGCGCCTACCGGATTGCCGACCTGTACCGGAGTCGAGGCGCTTATGTGTTGCTCGGCGGCTTGCACGTTACCTCCCTGCCGGAAGAAGCCATGATGCACGCCGACAGTATTTTTCTGGGGCCGGCGGAAGATACGTTCCCCCAATTTCTGGATGATTTCAAACATCATCGTCCCCGGAAAATTTATCGTTCCGCGGTTCGGACGTTGGTTGGCGCACCGCCGGTTCGGCGGGATTTAATCAAGCGAGAGCGTTATTTGGTACCCAATTCGCTGGTGGTGACGCGCGGTTGTCCGCATCATTGTCATTTTTGTTATAAGGATGCTTTTTTCGAAGGCGGGAAATCGTTTTATACGCAAAAGGTAGACGATGCTTTGGCGGAGATAGAGCGTTTGCCGGGTCGTCATTTATATTTCTTGGACGACCATTTGTTGGGTAATCCGAATTTCGCTACTGCCTTGTTCGACGGAATGAAGGGCATGAAGCGCGTCTTTCAGGCAGCGGCCACGGTGTCGTCTATTCTCGACGGCGATGTAATAAACAAAGCGGCCGAGGCCGGACTCCGGAGCGTATTTGTAGGTTTTGAAACATTCTCGCCCGAAAATCTCCGGCAGAGCAACAAAAAACAAAACCTGGAGCGAGACTACGTCAAGGCCGTTCAACGGTTGCACGACCTGGGGATTATGATTAACGGCAGTTTTGTGTTCGGCTTGGATAACGACGACCGGGACGTTTTTCGCCGCACCGTAGACTGGGGCGTACAAAACGGCATCACCACCTCTACTTATCACCTGCTTACGCCTTATCCCGGTACGCCGCTGTACCGGAGCATGGAACAACAGGGAAGGATTCTAACTAAGAATTGGGACATGTACGACACCCGACACATTGTTTACCGTACACAAAACCTCACACAGGAGGAACTGCAACGAGGGTACGACTGGGCGTATCGAGAATTTTACAGTTGGAAAAATATTTTCCACAGCAGTTTTGTACATCCTTCTTTCAGCCGGAAAATACAACATCTGCTCTACACCGGCGGCTGGAAGAAGTTCGAACCCCTGTGGAATATGCTGATAAAAGCCCACCGCCTCAACCGGATGTTGCCGGTCTTGGAGTCTATCTTGGAGACAAACTCTCGCGGGTAAACATATTTTCATATCTTTGAGACGTTAAATTTAAAATATATAACGTATGAACGAACAAATAAAGCAAATAGCAGAACGCTTAGCCGGGCTTCGGGATGTTCTGGATATTACGCCGGAGGAAGTGAGCCGAGTCTGTAATCTGTCGGTAGAAGAATATCTCCGGCTGGAGAGTGGCGAAACCGACATATCCGTTAGCATCCTGCACCGGATAGCCCAAACGTATAATGTGGAACTAACTACCCTGATGTTTGGCGACGAACCGAAGATGAATACCTACTTCATCACCCGCAAAGGGAAAGGCGTGGCCGTAGAACGTACCAAAGCCTACAAGTACCAATCGCTCGCAGCCGGTTTTGCCGGAAGAAAAGCAGACCCTTTTCTGGTTACCGTTCATCCCAAACCGGACAACGAACCGGTTTACCTTAATTCTCACACCGGACAAGAGTACAACCTGATATTGGAAGGCCGGATGCTCCTCCGGATTAACGGAAAAGACCTAACGCTCGATGAGGGAGACAGCATCTATTTCAATTCCGAACTTCCCCACGGAATGAAAGCGTTGAACGGAGAGAAAGTGCGATTTTTAGCGATTATCTTATAACGAAGAACTACCATGCTGGAAAGATTTGTAAACAAAACTTCTTTTGAGTCTCAGGAAGACTTTATCAAGAATTTCAAAGTAAACGTACCGGACAACTTCAACTTCGGATACGATGTAGTGGACGAGTGGGCCAAAACGCACCCGGACAAAAAAGCCCTTTGCTGGACCAACGACCGGGGCGAACATATCGACTTCACCTTCGCTCAGTTGAAAACATATTCGGATCAAACGGCATCCTACTTCCAATCCTTAGGCATAGGGCGCGGCGATATGGTGATGCTGATTCTTAAACGACGATACGAGTTCTGGTTTTCCATCATCGCCCTACATAAACTGGGGGCGGTAGTTATCCCCGCTACCCATTTGCTTACCAAGAAAGATATCGTGTACCGCAACAATGCGGCAGACATCAAACTCATCGTCTGTGCGGGCGAGGAAATCATCACCCGCCATGTGCTGGAGGCATTGCCCGAATCGCCGTCGGTAGAAAAGACAGTATCCATCGGTCCGTTTATTCCGGAAGGGTTCGACGATTTTCATCGGGGAATCCAAACTGCCAAGCCGTTTCAGAAACCGGCACACCCCAATGCGAACGAAGATATATCCATCATGTACTTTACCTCCGGCACAACGGGCAATCCCAAAATGGTGGCGCACGACTTCACTTATCCGCTGGGGCATATCGTAACCGGCAGCTTCTGGCACAACCTGCACGAAGACAGTCTTCACCTCACCATAGCCGATACCGGCTGGGGGAAAGCCGTATGGGGCAAACTCTACGGACAATGGATTGCCGGCGCTACGGTATTTGTCTACGACCACGAGAAATTCACTCCCGCCGATATGCTGCGCATGATTCAAGATTACCGGATTACCTCGCTCTGCGCCCCGCCAACGATTTTCCGTTTCCTGATTCGCGAAGACCTGAGCCGATACGACCTCTCTTCGCTTCGTTATTGCACCATTGCCGGCGAAGCGCTCAACCCGGCCGTGTATGAAGCGTTCTTCAACCTGACCGGCATCAAACTGATGGAAGGTTTCGGACAAACGGAAACCACCATCACCATCGCCACCTTTCCGTGGATGGAACCGAAGCCCGGTTCGATGGGCGTTCCCAATCCGCAGTATGAGGTGGATTTGATTCGTCACGACGGCGAGCGGGCGGAAGACGGCGAACAGGGCGAAATTATCATCCGGACAGACAAAGGGATTCCTTTAGGCTTATTCAAGGAATACTACCGGGATGCACAACTCACGCACGAGGTTTGGCATCATGATATTTATCATACGGGCGACGTGGCTTGGCGGGACGAGGACGGTTACCTCTGGTTTGTGGGGCGTACGGACGACGTGATAAAAAGTTCCGGTTACAGGATAGGACCCTTCGAGGTGGAAAGTGCACTGATGACGCATCCTTCCGTTGTAGAATGTGCCATCACCGGCGTACCCGACGAGGTGCGCGGACAGGTGGTGAAAGCCACCATCGTTCTTTCCGAAGAATACAAAGCCCAAGCCGGCGAAGCGTTGATACGCGAGATTCAGGAGCACGTAAAAAAGGTGACGGCTCCTTACAAATATCCGCGAATTATCGAGTTTGTGGAAGAATTGCCCAAAACAATCAGCGGCAAGATACGCCGTGTGGAAATACGCAATAAATCGTAATCCGTATACATATATATAATGTATAGTTGGCGGCGTATCTTGCCGTGGTTCTTAGCAAGTGAGCAGCAAATTGGCGGCTACCTTGTCGGCCCTGATTTGGGTTTCCAGATAAGCGATTATTGCTAACGCGAAATCGAAAACCATGCCAGGGCCTTTTCCGGTGATGATGTTGCCGTCGGTCTCAACCGGTTCGTCGGTAATAATTGCGCCGATGAGATCCTCTTCAAAACCGGGAAAACACGTAGCCCGGTGTCCCTTCAGCAACCCAAGTCCGCCCAGCACCATGGGAGCGGCGCAGATGGCAGCCAGAAGTTTTCTATTTTTAGCCTTCGCAACGAGGAGTTCTTTCAACGGTTCGCACGCATCCAAGTTGGAAGCTCCCACCATACCGCCCGGCAGAATCAGGGCGTCGGCATAGGAAAAATCCGTATTGGCCCATAAGTCATTTGCCCGGACAGATATACCGTGAGCGCCGGTTACATCGTATCGGCCGGTGATGGAAACCGTGGTAGTCAGTATGTCGCCTCGACGCAATATGTCGATCGTTCCTATGGCTTCTATTTCTTCGAAGCCTTCGGCAAGAAATAACAGTGCATTTTTCATATCTCTTTGTTTTTAATGTTTATGTGATACAAATATAAGAATATCTTTCAGATGTAAAATCTGGAGATTGAGATTACAATCATCTCCTTCCATGTTCAACAATCTGCACCATGTGCTGTCGTTCAGATAATATAGTTGTTTGGAATCGGATTGGATAGGGTCTATATCATTTATCAGATGTTCGGAACAGACAACATCGTTGTTCGATTTATCTAAGAAAACCCATTTCCATTGATAATCCGGTTTATCGCCGAAGATATAATAGACGATGAGCAAGTAGTTCGTTGCATTGGCGAAACTCGACATCGTCGTATATCCTATCAATTCTTCCATCCTCCAGTCTCTTTTTATTCGTATCGCCTGCGGAATTTTCTGCTTCAGGTCGAACCGGAATAATTTCGTTAAGGTATCTTTTGTTACGTACGAAAAATCATCCCAATTCCGGTCGTAGTAATACAGACCCTCTTCGGAGCGGTTGTAATAATTGCCGGTATATTCAAACTCATTGTTTTTCGGCGCATCATCTCTCAAGATTTTCTTTGTCACCCCATTTGTATCGGCCAACCAAACGCCTGAGGTTTGTTTACTGTCGTGAAATGGCAGGATAAACAGATTGTCTTCATTACTCGTAACAGTAAAATCTCCGGCATATAGATTGTCCGTTCTGTATGATTTCACAAAATCGCCCTGATAGGTGTATTTGAGAATTTTCAGAGAAGACATATCGTAGATGCAAATATGATTCAGAAGCGGATCGATGGCAAAGGCCGAAATCGACATGAATTCTTCCGGGCCGTTTCCTATGTAGTTTATTTGCTTTACGAAATCGCCCGACTTCGTGAAGACCAATACCCCCTCCCGCCTGCGACCTTGAACAAAGATTGTATCATCGTCCGCAAATATTTTCTCTATGCCCGAAATCAGACAGCTATCCTGCGTATTGAGCGTCAAATAGTCTATATCTTTCACAAAAGAGGAATAGTAAATCGTATCCACGTTGTCTTCTACGTTGATAGAAATCTTCCGATTCGTTTCTGCTTCCGAACAGGAGAAAAAAAGGCTCGGCAGAAAGAGCAGACGTATGAT
>JAISZY010000043.1 GCA_031284375.1 Tannerellaceae bacterium
ACCCCCCGGCTCTTCTGGGCGTCCATCTTGATAACGATTGGGCTGTCGAAGTGCACGCGGCGGACGTAGGCCGTTTCCTCCACGGCAGGCAGGGCGTTGAGGTAGGCCTCGTCGAACCAGCCATCGTTGCAGAAAGGATGGATGGTAAAGTAGCCTACGCCAAAGGAGGTGAGATTCTGAAAAAAATGGGTGCCCTGACTTGGGTCTACCCGGTAATTCTCCAAACCCGATTCCACAATCAGACGGACGTTGCAGATATGCGACCATTTAACCGGTATCCCTAACCAAGGGTCGCTGCTGCCCCATCGGCCGGGGCCTACCAGCACGTAGCCTGTGGCCTGTTCGGCAAAGCGGTGGTTAATCCGTTCTATTTCGGCGGCAATGAGGCGGTTGTTCGACGAATTAAACGCGCCGCTCTTTACGTATACAATGTCTTGCACGTCGCTCACGATGCCGTGTCCCAAAACGTTGCGAGACGACAGGATGGTTTCCTCCGGTTTTATCTTGTCCAAATCCTCGTCCATCACTTCTTTATGGTCTACAATGGGGCGGATTTGCAGCAGATAGAGCGTTGCCTTTTCTTGTGTTTCCGGGTCGATGTTCATGGCAAATTCTATTTCTACGGGGCGTCCCATCTCCGTTTGCCCGATGGCGAGTATTTTATCCAGCGTTTCGGATAGCGGAAAAACCTTGTGTTGAAGAATATTGGCAAAAGAAAGAATCTTTCGCCCACCGGGATAATATCCTTCGCGGATGATTTGGTCGTCGGGGTCGTAGGTAGAAACAAGGTATCGTAGCACACCGTCTTCGTCGGCATCTTTTACTTTCAGGCGAAGCAAGTTGAAGCCATCGTCTACCGAAAACGATTCCGGGAGATTCTTCAGGTCGAGGGCGTAAAAAGAAGTTTGCGTTTCCTTCAGGGCGAACTCCATCGTACTTGTTTGAAGAATATTGTGCGGATGCCGGGGCGAAAAGCGCAATGTAATCCCACCGTCTACAATATATTTACCTAATCCTAAGGCGATGTTCACAATGCCGTCTTCCGCTTTTTCGTTGCCGATGGGATAAAAATTCAGAGAACGAGCCACGCCGGACAAGCTCGGATAAAAGCGCATGTTGTAGGGCGAACCGACAAGTTCCTGCAGCACGATAGCCATCTTTTCCTGGTCAATCAAATTGGAGGTAGCCGTCATATAGGCCTTGCTGTCTTTGAAAAAAACGGAAGCGTAGACCGATTTAACGGCGTCGCTCACGGTGCGCAGCATCTCGTATTTGTCCTCGTTCGCGGGCGCCATATAGGTAGAATATATTCCGGCAAAGGGTTGGTAGTGCGAATCTTCCAGCAAACTGGACGAACGAACGGCTACGGGGCCTTTCACTACGTCGAAAAAAGCCATCAGGTCTTCTATCAGCGCCGCGGGCAGTCCGGCCCGGAGGAAATAGCGCAGAATCGATTCGTCGTCCGTTTCTCCCAGTGCGATGGGGTAGAGGTCGTTTGTTTCCATAAACTCGTCGAAGATATCGGTACAAATCACTACGGTTTTGGGGATGGTAACGAAGAAATGTTCCCGGTCTAATTCCGGATAACGTTTCACCATTGCGCCGATAAAGGCGAGTCCTCTCCCTTTGCCTCCCAGCGATCCGTTCCCGATACGGGCAAAGTTGCTATACTCATCGAATCGTTCTTTCTGATAAACGGCCACAACGCCGGTATTTTTCATCCGCCGGTAGTGCACAATCAGGTCGAAGATAAGTTTTCGGGCTTCATCCATATCTTTATAATCGCCCACGTCTACGTTTTTCAGTATTTCGGCCGGCGGGAACATGGCACGCGAATAGAAGAATCGGGAAAAATGATTTCTCGACAGATGATAGACCAGCGAATCGTCCGGTATCCGGAAGACTTTGGTTTGCAAATCCTTCAGGTCTTTGATGCGCATAATTTCCTCTTTGGTATGGGGGTTGAGGATGATAAAGTCTCCAAAGCCGAAGCGCAGCATAATTTTTTTGCGTAAATCCTGCGGATAGCTTTTCGAGTTTTTGTCGATAAACGAGGCGCCCAGTTCCCGGGCGTATATGATATTGCCCGATTCCGACGATTCGAACACCAACGGTATAACCAATCCGCTTTTCCGCACGTATCGCCCAAACAAATAGCCGGCTAAAGGGTCTTTCGCTCCGTCTCGCACGAAGCTCATGTCCGAAATAATCCCCAGCATATTGTCTTTGTATTGTTCAAAGATATGGATAGCTTCTTCGTAGGTACGAGCCAGCAGGATTTTGGGGCGTCCCCGCATCCGGAGTGTGCGCTGATGATCGTTCAGCGCTTCTTTCGAGAAAGACTGACTCTGTTCCAGCACAAAGCGGTACAAGTGAGGCAAGGCCGACGAGTAGAAGCGGATGGAATCTTCCACAAGCAAGATAATCTGTACGCCGACGCTTGCCGTATCGTAGGGTGCATTCATCTTGTCTTCTATCAGTTTGATGATGGCTAAGAGCAATTCGGCATTGCCCAGCCAACTGAACACGTAGTCGATAGCGCTCAGGTCTTCCTGGGCTACCCGCCGGGTTACTTCCTTCGAGAAAGGCGTAAGCACCACGATAGGAATAGTGGGATAATGTTTCTTTATTTCTTTGGCTGCCGCAAAGATGTCCCGGTTATCCATATTGGGCATACAGATAATGAGTTCAAAATTCCGGTTATTTAGTTCGGCCAGCGCCTCTTCTTCGGTCGAGACTTGTGTAAAACGCGGCGGGTAACGAAGGCTGAGCGAGGTATATTCGTTAAATATTTGTTCGTCTACCCGTCCGTCGTCTTCCAGCATAAA
>JAISZY010000108.1 GCA_031284375.1 Tannerellaceae bacterium
CAAAGTAAGATTCGTGTGAGACTCACATAAGCGTTCGTGTGTGTCTCACACATGCGTTAAATAGACTGATATCCAGTTACTATCGTAATAATTTGCTGTATTCTGCAAAATGCAAAAAAACAGATTTCACACCCATCTCTATCAAAATTTCACCTCGTTTTGCAACATTTGAGCAGACTTGTATAATAGTACATTCATACCTTTGCGGAAGAATATATACCATGAACTTTTAAGATAAAAGAAATGAGATTATTAAATTGTGTAATGGCGATTATCGGCGCTACGGTAATATGGTGTCATAGACATACCTCGCGTACCGCTTCTGATGGTTGTACAACCATACAAGGTCGAATAGAATACACGAACCCCGTTATAACAGGAATGAATCCGGATCCAAGTATTTGCCGCGAAGGAGACGATTTTTACTTAGTAACTTCTACTTTTGAATACTTTCCAGGATTACCGATTTATCACAGTAAAGACCTGGTTCACTGGAAATTGATTGGTCATGCTTTATCCAACGCGGTCAGTAATCCGTTGATGGGATGTGAAACTTCTACAGGCGGCCAATATGCACCTACCATACGATATCATAATGGTACATTTTATGTGATCGGCACCAATTACGGAGGACAAGGTTCTCAAGGAATTTTTTACGTAACGGCTAAAAATCCGGCAGGACCTTGGTCCGATCCGATATGGACGGGAGATTGGTATGTCGATCCTTCACTCGAATTTATAAACGACACCTTATATTACTTGAGTCCGGATAATGCCGGCAGTTTTTTACTGGGTATAATGAACCCGGAAACCGGTAAATTTAACGAGCCTTTAAAGAAAATCGCAACCGGACTTGGAGGTTCCTCTCCCGAAGGCCCTCATTTGTATAAAATAAACGACTATTACTCTATTATGTCTGCCGAGGGAGGTACCGGTTATCAGCATCGGGAAGTAATACAGCGAAGTAAATCTCCCTGGGGCCCCTATGAGGCCAGCCCCAGGAATCCGGTTCTTTCAAACATGTCCGATCCTGAAAATCCATTTCATGCAATAGGTCATGCAGATTTGGTTCAACTTGAAGATGGAAGTTGGTGGGCGGTTTGTTTGGGAATCCGGCCTAAAAACGGAAGATACCAGCATTTGGGTCGAGAAACATTTCTTGCACCTGTTACCTGGGATGAAAACGGCTGGCCGAAAAGCGGTACGGACGGTATGGTGAGGGAAAAATACTTTGCCCCCAACTTACCGCAACATATATGGGAAAAAGACCCGGTTCGAGATGATTTCGAGCATACAACATTGAACTTGTATTGGAATTTTATCAGAAATCCGCACGACGAAGACTGGTCGCTTACCGAAAAACCGGGATATTTAAGATTGAAAGGTTCCAGCGTCAATTTCAGTGAAAAAAAATCACCCGCTTTTATTGGCCGGCGACAATCCGCTTTCCATATCGTTGCATCAACAAAAATCGATTTTACGCCTACGGCTGAAAATGAAGAGGCAGGTTTGATTGTAAGAGCCAATGATAAAAATCATTATGATTTACTTGTTACCCAACGAGAAGGGGAAAAAGTAGTGATGTTCAGGAAATATCTGAAAGGTCAAATCGCCGCTATCCATTACGAAGAAATTCCGGAAGGCGACATTATTCTATGCATTAGCGCCACGGATAAGGAATATCAATTGGGGATACAAAAAGAAGGAGAGGCTTCCAAATTTATAGGAACGGCTTCTACTAAAGATATTTCCAATGAAGTAGTCGGAGGCTTTACCGGTGTATTTATTGGAATGTATGCTTCCGGTAATGGAAAAGCAAGTGTAAACCCTGCCGATTTTGATTGGTTCGACTTTCAGGAAGCAGGTATTGTGAGTAAAAATTAGGACGGGCTTCCGGAAACAGCCGCTTCCTAAAAAAGTATGAAACATGCAAGCAAAAAATATTTATCTGTTATAAAATATTTAATATCATGAGATTATTACATTTTACAATCACGATCGTTAGCCTTGCGGCTATTTCATTTTTTAATACGCAAGTACAGGCGCAAAATGGATATAAAAATCCTGTTATAAGAGGTTTCAACCCCGACCCAAGTATTTGCAGAGTAAACGGCGATTTTTACTTGGTAACTTCTTCTTTTGAATATTTTCCGGGGATACCCATTTATCACAGTAAAGATTTGGTAAACTGGAAGCAAATAGGACATTGTCTGACACGCGATTCACAGTTGCCCCTGCATCAAGCCCCTGCATCGGGAGGCTTGTTCGCGCCTTCGTTGCGCTATCATAACGGAATGTTTTATGTTGTTTGCACCAATATATCGGGCGGAGGTAATTTCTATTGTACGGCAACCGACCCTGCCGGGCCTTGGAGCGAACCTATCTGGGTGGAAATAAACAGCATTGATCCTGACATCTTTTGGGACGAAGACGGCAAAACTTATTTCGTTACACAAGGTGATGAAGGCATCCGGGTTACTGAAATAGATATTCAAACCGGAAAAACACTGGCGCCCGAACGGCTGGTATGGGGCGGTACAGGCGGACGCTTCCCTGAAGCTCCTCATATCTACAAGAAAGATGGGTTTTATTATCTCATGTTGGGAGAAGGCGGGACGGAATATATGCACAGCGCCACGATCGGGCGAAGCAGATACATTTACGGGCCTTACGAATCATGCCCTCTTAACCCGATACTTACACATGCCAACCGTAGAGGGCAAGCAAATCCTATTCAAGGCGTCGGTCATGCCGACTTTGTGCAAGCGCAAGACGGTTCGTGGTGGATGGTTTGTCTGGGATTTAGGGTCACGCAAACAATGGCATATTATCATGTGCTTGGGCGTGAAACCTTCCTTGCTCCTGTTGATTGGCCTAAAAATGGCTGGCCACAAGTAAACGGAAACGGAACGATAGCCTTGAATATGAAAACGACTACTCTCCCCCTTCATCCATTTGAAAAAAAACCGGCGCGTACTGATTTTAATGAAGATAAATTAGACTTTGAATGGCAATATCTACGAAATCCGATAAGGGAAAATTATTCGTTAACGGAAAAAAAAGGACATCTAAGAATAAGTGCATCTCCTTATACTTTGAACGAAACAGAAGCCGTATCAATTGTTTGCCGAAGACAAACAGAACATGATTTCACTACTTCTGCTTTGTTAGAGTTCATTTCATCCAATGATAATGAAGAGGCAGGCATAACTTTAATACAAAACAATACACATCATTACGATTTATTATTAAAAAAATCAGGTAAACAAACCATAGTTCAATTACGTGTTTGCATCGGTTCCCTCTCATACATCGCCGCAGAGCAGACGGTGTCAGACAATAAAGTATTGCTAAAGATAGAAGGTTCACCTTATCAGTACACATTCTATTTTGCGAACGCTAAAGGTCAAAAATATATGGAATTAAGTCGGTTAGATACGCGCTACCTAAGCACAGAAGTAGCAGGAGGTTTTACCGGAGTGATGATAGGATTGTATGCTTCGTCCAATGGTAAACCAAGTCAGGCGAAAGTGTACTATGATTGGTATGAATATCAAACTGACGAAAAATAAAAAAACAAATTAACTTCAAAAAGAGAGAAAACGGAATCATGACTTTCCGTTCATGGGTACGTCGAACTCAGAATAAATTAGATGCGTCAGCCCTGGATTGATTGATTAATATTTGTAAGTATGTAAGAAAAGGACTTATTTTGCGTTTAAATCACAAAAAAACGTAAATGAGATACATAAAAACAACTATCCCCGATGTATGGATTATCGAACCAACTGTGTTCCATGACCGTCGGGGATATTTTTTTGAAACATATAAACAATCCGATTTTCAAAAGCATATAGGACGGGTGGATTTTTTGCAAGAAAACGAATCCAGCTCGTTGCAAGGTGTGCTTCGCGGATTGCATTACCAACTAAATCCTTTTTCGCAAGCCAAATTGGTACGTGTGATTCTGGGATGTGTATTGGATGTAGCCGTAGATTTACGCAAAGGCTCGCCTACGTTCGGACAACACGTTGCCATTGAACTTTCTTCGGACAATAAATGCCAACTTTTCATTCCGCGAGGCTTTGCGCATGGATTCCATGTCTTGAGCGAACAAGTTGTTTTTATCTATAAAGTAGATAATCCATATCACCCGGACTCCGAACGAAGTATTCGATACAACGAACCTACCTTCGGCATAGACTGGAAGATACCGGACAACACATCGCCCATTCTCTCGGAAAAAGACAAACAAGCGCCCTGCTTGGAAAACGGGGATTTCAATTTTATTTACAATCAATAACTTATTCCATTATGAAAACCTATCTTATCACCGGAGGAGCCGGATTTATAGGAGCTAACTTTGTAAAATACATGCTGGCTACTTATCCTGATATACGAATCGTCATATTAGACCTTCTTACGTATGCCGGTAACCTGAAAACAATTGAAAATGACCTCCAGCCCGGACGTTGCGAATTTGTGAAAGGTAATATCGGAGACCGCTCTTTAACGGATAAACTCTTTAAGCAATATGATTTTCAATACGTAGTGAACTTTGCTGCCGAAAGTCATGTAGACCGGAGTATCGACAACCCGCAATTGTTTCTGGTGACGAATATCCTTGGAACGCAAAATCTGCTCGACGCCGCCCGCCAGGCTTGGGTGACGGGGAAAGATGAAAAAGGATATCCCCTATGGAAGGAAGGCGTGCGTTTCCATCAGGTATCGACAGACGAAGTATACGGAAGCCTTGGAGCGGAAGGTTATTTCAGCGAAACCACTCCCTTAGATCCGCGAAGCCCTTACAGCGCATCGAAAACAAGCGCCGACCTCTTTGTCAAAGCTTATTCGGAAACCTACAAAATGCCCGTCAGTATCACACGCTGCTCAAACAATTACGGCCCTTATCATTTTCCCGAAAAACTCATCCCCCTCATCATAAAGAATATCCTTGAAGGTAAATCCCTGCCTGTATATGGAGAGGGTACCAATGTGCGCGACTGGTTGTACGTAGAAGACCACTGCAAAGCGATCGACGCCGTACTCCACAAAGGGAAAAATGGAGAAGTGTACAACGTAGGAGGGCACAATGAGAAACAAAACATCGAAATAGTAAAATTAATCATCCGGACTATCCGCCGCATTCTGACCGAACAACCCGCTTACGGCAAAGCCTTGAAACGAAAGGAATACGACACGGCAGGTAATCTTCGCTCCGATTGGATGAACGACAGCCTTATCACCTTTGTGCAAGACCGTCTCGGACACGACCAGCGTTACGCCATCGATCCCTCCAAAATAACACGCGACCTCGGCTGGGAACCCGAAACCTGTTTCGAAAACGGTATCGTAAAAACGATATATTGGTACCTCGACAATCAGCAATGGGTAAACGACATCCTCACCGGAGAATACCGGCAAAACACTCATTGACCGTAAGTTCGTATCGCAGGCATAGATATTGGCCGGGTTCGATTATTGTGTAAGTCGGTAATTGTAGGTGATTTTTCCGCTTTGGTTGTTGCTTCCGTTAATACTGTTGAATTTAGCTCTACGGGCAGCATTGAGGGCGCTCTGACGCAGGGATGTATTGCTTATATTTGTGCCTCGTCCTATTTCGGCGAAGATGACGTTTCCTTTGGGGTCTACCGTGATGTCGATAACGATGCTTCCTTCTTCCTGTACATTATATTCCGGGCGTGGCAATCCTCCCGAACCGATGGAACGTCCGTCAAGGTTGAATGTGCCGTAGCCTCCTATTCCATCGTTTGCTCCCCGGTCGGAGTTGCCGAAGGGACTGCCTTGATTTCCTGTTCCTGTTTGGGCGTCTCCCTGGTTATTCCCCTCCACGTTACCGCTACCGAAAGCGCCGGCTACGCGGCTGTTGATCGCATTTTCCTGTCTGCGACGTTCTTCTTCTCTGCTTTTTTGTTCTTCTTCGGCTCTGAGTCTTTCGTTTTCAATCCGTTGTTCTTCTCTTTTTCTTGTCGCTTCTACGGCTACCGATTCTTCCATATCTTGCGTTAGTACATCTTCCCGGCTGACAGAAGGTTGCTGAGAAGCCGGAGGAAATGCCGGCTGTTGGGGTAAGCCTCCGGTATATTGAGGTTCGAATGTTCCGGAGGCCATATTTACATTCCCGAAGTTCACCAGGATGCCTTCTTCTTCCTCGGGAACAACGGTTCGCAACACGGTAAACCACAAGATTAGCAGGATGAGGAAGTGAAAAACAATCGTTCCCAGAAAACTATATATCTTATCGTTGTCCAATGGTCTGTTATTTTTGCGGTCTCGTGATGAGCACCATTTTGAAATTATTCTTGTTTGCTATGTTCAGAATCTTAACGATTTCCTTGTAGGGCACTGTTTCATCTGCGTATAGTGCAACGTACATTTCCGGTTCTTTGGCATAACAATCCTGCAGGAAGGGAGTGATTTCGTCGAAGGCGATTTCTCGTTCCCTTTGTTTACCAAAGGCTACATAATAATTCAGGTTTGCATTAATAGTCACTCTCGTAAGCGGTTTGGCGGCAGTCTGTTTTTGAGACTGAGGCAATGTAACCTTAATCGCATTGGGAATGACTACCGTCGAGCTAATCATAAAGAATATTAGCAACAGGAAGATGATGTCTGTCATCGAAGCCATACTGAACGATGCATTTACCTTGTTTCGTCTTTTCAGTCCCATGCGCCGGTTAATTTGCAGGTTCGTTGAGCAAGTCCATAAATTCCATCGTACGGGCTTCCATTTTGTTTACCACGTTATCCACACTGGATACCAAATAATTGTAGGCAAATAATGCAAGGATGCCTACCACCAGTCCGCCTACGGTAGTGACCAATGCCTCATAAATACCGTTCGACAATAAAGATATATCTACATTCGCTCCTGCATTGGCCATATCAAAGAAGGCTTGCACCATGCCGGTTACCGTTCCCAGAAAGCCAATCATCGGCGCGCCTCCCGCGATGGTGGCGATAAATGGGAAGCCTTTTTCCAATTGGGCGACTTCCAGGTTTCCCACGTTTTCGATAGCTACCAGCACGTCGTTCATGGGGCGACCCAGGCGCGAAATGCCTTTTTCTATCATGCGAGCCGAGGGAGTGTAGGTGGTACGACAAAGTTTCAATGCCGATTCCACCTTGCCGTCGTGGATGTAATCCTTTATCCGGTTCATGAACGATTCGTCTTCTTTTCCGGCCCGGCGAATGACTAATATACGTTGTATAAATATGTAAACGGCCACTATCGACAGGATGGCCAGCACTGCCATAATCCACCCTCCCTTCAACGACAGGTCGATGATATTTAATTCGGCTTGAGTGGTTACGATATTGGTTGTCAGATCCGGCATTTGTCCGTTTGTCTGTTCTCCCAGAGACTGTAATGAAAGTAAAATACTCATTGTTTTTATGTTCTTATTCTGTTAATACTAATTCTTTGATTATATTTGCGTTAATATTGGGGCAAAATTAATAGTATTCAGGAGATAGAGAAAGAATGTTGGTGAAAGATTTCATAACAAAAGAGTTTCCGGCGTTAAAAAAAACAGATACCGCAAAATACGCCTTGTCTGTCATGTCTGATTTAAAAATCAGACACCTTCCGGTAGTTGCCGACGAGATATACTGTGGATTGTTGTCGGAGAAAGACGTATCAACGCTTTCGGAGTCTACCGATACCATGAACGACTTCGTGTTATCCTCGCCGAGTATCGGCGAATCAGAGCATTTGCATGAGGTGATTGCCCAAATGTCGCGTTATCGCTTAACTCTCCTTCCGGTTGTTTCTCCGGAAGGCAAATACCTGGGAGTGATTACCCGGGATAAAGTCTTTGAAGCGCTTGCCGATTTATGCCATGCCGAAGCTTCCGGAAGCGTGGTTGTTCTCGAATTATTCCCCTACGATTATGCGCTTTCCGACATAGCCCGGATTATTGAAGCAAATAATGCACATGTGCTCAATCTGTTGTCGAATACCGACAAAGATACCGGTAAACTTATCCTCACCATTAAAATAGATGTGGCAGATGCCACGCCCACCATCCGCAGTTTCGAACGCTTTAACTATACGGTGTTGTATCACTTCTCGGAGAGAGGAATGGTTAACGAGGCCTTGCAGCGCCGGATAGACGAGTTGATGTATTATATGAGTATGTGAAAAAAATAAGGAGGCGGATGTATGAAAGTCGGAATCTTTGGAAGTATTTGTCAGAACGAAAAACAAACGCTTATCAGGCACATGTTTGAGAAACTGTTCGACGTGCAGGCTGACATATTTGTCGATTGCGATTTTTATTCTTTCCTTGTCCACACATGGGGATTCCGTCCTGTGGTAGCCGGCCTTTTGAATGGCGATATTTTCGACCTCGATTTGGCGCTCAGCGTGGGGGGCGACGGCACATTTCTGAAAACGGCTTCCCGTATTAACAAACAAAACATTCCGATTTTAGGAATTAATACCGGTCGCTTGGGCTTCTTGGCCGATACGGGAAGTAACGAGTTGGATGATACGTTCAACGAAGTATTCAAGAACTATTACCGAACAGAAGAACGCACCTTGTTGCGTTTGCATACCAAAGAACGTTTGTTTACCGGTTACAACTATGCCCTGAACGAAATTGCCGTGCTGAAACGGGATACCTCTTCCATGATAACGATACACGCCTCTGTTGACGATGATTTCTTAGCATCCTATCAGGCAGACGGTCTGATAGTCGCTACTCCGACAGGCTCGACGGCCTATTCGATGAGCGTAAACGGACCTATTCTGGTTCCGCAGAGCAACTCGCTTGTTCTAAGTCCTGTGGCGCCTCATTCGCTAAATGTTCGTCCCTTGGTTATTCCGGACACATCGGTCATTAACTTAACGATAGAGAGTCGTAACGAATATTTTTTAGTCGCTCTCGATGGTCGTTCGGAAATATTTCCTGCCGGCGCTCTGCTTACCATCAGTAAGGCAGACTATACCACCCGCATTATCAAACGCCACAACCATACCTTTTACAAAACTTTGCGCGACAAGCTGATGTGGGGAGCCGATACCCGCTTCGCCTCTTTTAAGTAAAGGAGACGACTCCTGCTAAATTTTTGCAGGAAGAAAAACAGTTCAGGAAATTTCCTGCAAAATTTTAGCAGGAGGCAAAACAATTCAAAAAACTCCTGCTAAATTTTTGCAGGAGGCTCCACAGTCAGAAAATCCCGGAAAATTATTAGGGCTATCGCCAAAAAGAGTGGAGGCTGCCTTTTTGAGACAGCCTCCTTTGAGAATCAAAAACTAACCTAATCCATCTGTGTATAAAAAGCTAAGATTTTGGTTTTCGCTTAACTAATCATAAAAAAAGTCTTACACCTTTACTCTGTGCAAATATCCGAATAATTTATCAGAATCACTCTTGATATATGTCAAATTAAATAAAATGCTGTTTATTTATTGATGCACATCAAGCAGAACCGTTCAATATTCCCGCCCGAACCCGGCTTAATGTCTCCGGAGACATTAGTAAATACGATGCAATGTGTAGAAGCGGCACACGCTGTATGATATCCGGACGCTCTTTCAGGAAGCGCTGATAGCGCTCATTGGCGGTTTCGAACTGGAATTCAAAAATCTTTTTTTGTATTCCAGTCAGCATCATTTCCATTATACGACAATACATGAGGCTAATTTCTCCACATTCCCGAACCAACGACATAAAAGGTTCGTAAGGTATACCATATAATGCAGTCGGTTCCAAGGCTTCAATCGCCGCGTGCGTAGGTTTTCGGCAAAAAAAACTATCCAAGCAGATAAAGATATTTTCCTCGCAAGCGAAATGTTCCGTCAATTCTTTTCCGTTCTTATAGCAAAACTGCCTCAAGAGTCCTCTTTTTACATAGTATACCAAATCACTGATTTCTCCTTCTTTCAATAGAAATTCATTTTTCTCCAGCTCTATATATATTAAAATAGAAGCTAATTTTTCGGTGGCGTCGTTACTTATGGTATGAGATACAACTTCCCCCATTTGTTGAGCAATAAATTTTTTACTTATCATCTTGTTTAAAACTAATATTTCAACAAAAATAATAATTCTACGCATAAAAAAGAAATATACCGAGATTTTTTGTCAAATCAGGTCGTATTTTATAATATATCCGAGTGTTTCCGTAAAGGTGTATTACGACTGTGTATCCTTTATTTATAGTCTTTCCAGCTTTTGATTTGCAAGTCGTGGATACTGAGTGTACAAAAAGCCGTAATGAAAGCATCTGCCAGACGAGCATTTGTTATCAGCGGAATATTCAGGTCGATAGATGCGCGACGTATTTTGTAACCATTATCCAACTCGCCCGCCGAAAGGTCGCGCGGGATATTCACCACCATATCGATTTTCTTCTCCCGAAGCAGACCAAGCGCCTGAGGTTCTTTATTTTCTTCGCTGGGCCAATACACATGCGTACTGTCTATTCCGTTTTCCTGCAGAAAACGATGCGTTCCGCCTGTTGCAAACAAGTGGAATCCTTTGGCAGACAATAGGCGGACGGCATCCAGCATATCTACTTTTTGCTTGGCCGTTCCGGTAGAGAGCAAAATATTTTTTTCAGGAATCCGGTATCCTACGGAAAGCATACTTTTCAATATGGCTTCGGAGGTATCTATGGCAATACAACCCACTTCTCCGGTAGAGGCCATGTCTACGCCCAATACAGGGTCGGCTTTTTGCAATCGGGAGAAGGAGAATTGAGAAGCTTTGATGCCAACATAATCCAGATCGAACTCATTTTTGGTAGGCTTCTGTACCGGCAATCCCAGCATTACGCGCGTAGCCAAGTCGATGAAGTTTATCTTCAACACCTTGCTCACAAAAGGAAAACTTCTGGATGCACGCAGGTTACATTCTATTACTTTTATTTCGTTCGCCTTGGCCAGATATTGTATATTAAACGGGCCGGATATGTTCAACTCTTTGGCAATCCGGCGGCTCACGTTTTTGATACGACGCATGGTTTCTACATAAAGTTTCTGAGCCGGAAACTGAATGGTGGCATCGCCACTGTGCACGCCGGCAAATTCAATATGTTCACTGATGGCATACATAATCATCTCGCCTTTTTCGGCTACAGCATCAAGCTCTACTTCTTTGGCATTTTCGATAAATTGACTCACTACTACGGGATGTTCCTTGCTTACATTGGCGGCTAATTTCAGAAAACGTTCCAATTCTTCCTTGTTGGAGCACACATTCATAGCCGCTCCGCTCAGTACGTAGCTTGGACGAACTAATACGGGAAAACCTACCTCGTCTACAAACTGATTGATATCCTCCATGCTACTTAATTCTTTCCAACGAGGCTGATCCACGCCGATACGGTCGAGCATGGCGGAAAACTTATGGCGATCTTCGGCATTATCAATGCTCCGCGCCGTTGTTCCGAGGATGTTTACCTGCTGACGGTCTAAACGAAGCGCCAGATTGTTGGGGATTTGTCCTCCGGTAGATACGATGATGCCGTGGGGATTTTCCAACTCCAGAATATCCATCACACGTTCGAAGGTTAGTTCGTCGAAATACAAGCGGTCGCACATATCGTAGTCTGTCGATACCGTTTCGGGATTGTAATTAATCATCACCGAACGCCAGCCTTCTTTTCGGATGGTATTAAGCGCCTGCACGCCACACCAGTCAAATTCTACCGAACTGCCGATGCGGTACGCTCCGGAACCTAATACTACAATGGAACGTTTATCGCCCAGATACCGAACGTCGTTCTCTACGCCGCTGTATGTGAGGTAGAGGTAATTTGTTTGCGCCGGATATTCGGCCGCCAAGGTGTCTATTTGTCTTACTACCGGAAGTATTCCCCTGCGTTTCCTCTCGTGTCGCACTTGCAGTCCTGCATTCTCCATATAGGTCATACGGTCCTTGAATATGGCGCGAGCGATTTGAAAATCGGAAAAGCCTTGTTCTTTGGCCCGGCGAAGCAACGAATCCGGTAGATTATCTATCGAATGAATGTTTTCCAGTTCTTCCGCCGTGAGGATAATATTGTATAGTTTCTGCAGAAACCATTTGTCTATCTTGGTTAAATCATGTATCTGGTCTATGGTGTATCCGGCGCGAAAGGCTTTACTGATCACAAATATGCGCCGATCGGTAGGCTCGTTCAGCGCCTTGTCCGTATCTTGGAGTACCAGCTCGCTATTTTCTACAAAACCATGCATTCCTTGGCCTATCATCCGAAGTCCTTTTTGAATAACCTCTTCAAATGTGCGACCGATTGCCATTACTTCGCCTACCGACTTCATGCTTGAGCCCAGTTCGCGCGCTACGCCGTGAAATTTACCCAAGTCCCAGCGAGGTATTTTGCAAACCACGTAGTCGAGGGCCGGTTCGAAGAAGGCGCTGGTGGTTTTTGTTACGGAGTTTTTCAGTTCGAAAAGCCCGTATCCCAATCCTAATTTTGCGGCGACAAATGCCAGCGGATAACCGGTGGCTTTCGATGCCAGAGCCGACGAACGACTCAGACGAGCATTGACCTCTATCACCCGATAATCTTCGCTTTCCGGATCAAGAGCGTACTGCACATTACATTCGCCTACGATACCAATATGCCGGATAATGCGTATAGACAACTCGCGGAGTTTATGATATTCCGAATTGGTAAGTGTTTGGGAAGGCGCTATTACGATACTCTCGCCGGTATGAATGCCCAGAGGATCGAAATTCTCCATGTTACACACGGTGATACAGTTGTCGAAGCGGTCGCGCACTACTTCATATTCCACTTCTTTCCAGCCTTTGAGACTTTTCTCTACTAATATCTGCGGGGAGAAAGAGAAGGCTTTTTCCGCCAATACGTTCAGTTCGTCTTCGTTGTCGCAGAATCCGGAGCCTAAGCCGCCTAAGGCGTAGGCGGCGCGGAGAATGACCGGATAACCCAATTCGGCGGCTGCGCGACGGGCGGCGACGATATTATCTACCGCTTCGCTTTTTATGGTTTTAATGTGTATCTCGTCCAATTTGCGAACAAAAAGCTCCCTGTCTTCCGTATCCATAATGGCTTGTACGGGGGTGCCCAATACGTGTACATTATATTTATTCAGCACACCGTTGCGAAATAAGTCTACTCCGCAGTTCAGCGCCGTTTGTCCGCCAAAGGCCAGCAAGATACCGTCGGGACGTTCCTTTTCTATTACTTTTTGTACAAAGAAAGGGGTAACGGGCAGGAAATACACCGTATCGGCCACACCGTCCGAAGTTTGTACGGTGGCGATATTGGGGTTGATTAAGACGGTTTCGATGCCTTCTTCTTTTATGGCTTTCAATGCTTGCGAGCCGGAATAGTCAAACTCGCCCGCTTCGCCTATCTTGAGCGCTCCGCTGCCGAGTACTAATACTTTTTTGAGCGCAGACCGCAGGGGGGTGTTGGTTTCCCGTTCGGCAGCGCCGGATATTTCGCCGTCTATGTTTAATTGTCCGGTCTGTAAAGCTTCGGCAAATAAGTCGAAGATAAATTCCGTATCGGTTGGGCCGCTACATGCTTCGGGATGGAATTGAGAGGTGAAGAAGGGTTTGGTTTTATGACGTATTCCTTCGTTGGTTCCGTCGTTCATATTCACGAAGAGAGGTTCCCATTCGTTGCCCAAGGTATCGCTGTTTACGGCGTATCCATGATTTTGCGAGGTGATGAAGCATTTGTTTGTACCCACCAGACGTACTGGCTGGTTGTGGCTGCGATGTCCGTACTTCAGTTTATAGATGGTAGCTCCGCCGGCTTTGGCCAGCAATTGGTTTCCCATGCAAATGCCGCAAATAGGTTTATCGCCCTTCAGGGCTTTGCGGATGTGCTGCACGGCGGCTTCGCACGTATCCGGATCGCCGGGGCCGTTACTGATAAAGAGGCCGTCGTACTCCATTCCGTTGAAGTCGTAATCCCAGGGCACGCGTATAACGGCGAGGTTTCGTTTCAGCAGGCAGCGGATGATGTTATGTTTTATACCACAGTCTACGAGCACCACTTTTTTCTTTCCTTCGCCCGCTCCGTAGGTGATGATTTCTTTGGTAGAAACACGGTCTACGTAGTTGATGTCTTCGTAGTGGGCGGCTTCTGCAAAGGAGTTGGAAGAAACGGTATGGTTGCCAAAGGTTATCATGCCTCTCATCACGCCCCTTTCGCGCAGCCGTTTGGTTAGCGTACGGGTATCCACGCCGTATATGCCGGGGATATGTTCTCTTTTCAGCCAGTCGCCCAGGTTTTCTACGGCGTTCCAATGGTTGTGATTACGGCTGTAATCGCTGATAATAATCGCATCGGCATAGATACGGTTGCTTTCCATGAAGGTAGAGATACCTTCGTCGTTGAACGTCTGGGCGGGGACGCCATAGTTGCCAATCAGGGGATAGGTAAGCGCCATTAACTGTCCGGCATAAGAAGGGTCGGTCAGGCTTTCGGGGTAGCCTGTCATGGCGGTATTGAACACTACTTCGCCGGTTACCGGCTGTTCGTATCCGAAAGAATATCCTTCGAAGATGGTTCCATCGTCCAATATTAATGTTGCTTTCTTGTCTGCTTGCTGCATATTCTTTAGTTATCAATTGTCATTATTAATTGTCCCGTCTTGTTCAGGTATTCTTCTTCCATAAAGTTGATAAACGCATTGTTCACCATACGGGCGCCGCCGTGCGTGGGATAATCGCCGGAGAAATACCAGTCGCCTTTATGATTGGGGCAGGCGGCGTGCAATCCTTCCAGCGTTTGATATACGATTTCCACCTTGGCTTTGGTGGCTTTGGTGGTGAGTAGAGAAACCATTTTGGCCGATATTTCTTCGTCCCGGAAGGGGGCGTATATTTCTTTCACGTAGTTTTGAATTGTGGGCTGGGGGTGCAACTGCTGTTGTTTGGCTTTCCGGTATGCGTCTTTGATGATGGCCGTCATCCCTCTTTCTTCCAAGAGAGCCATTGCAGCCCGGAAGGCGATAAACTCATTCAGCCGGGACATATCTATACCATAATAATCCGGATACCTTACTTGCGGGGATGAAGATACGATAACAATCTTTTTGGGTTCCAGCCGGTCGAGGATACTGATGATGCTTTGTTTCAGTGTTGTGCCGCGTACGATGCTGTCGTCTATCACCACTAAGTTGTCTGTTCCGGGGGTAATGCTTCCGTAGGTGATATCGTATACGTGCGCTGCCAGGTCGTTCCGGCTGTTGCCTTCGGCGATAAAGGTGCGCAGTTTGATGTCTTTTATCGCCACTTTTTCCGTTCGGATACGCATGGAGAGGATTTTCTCCAGTTCGGCTTCATCTTTCCAGGTATTCCGGTCGGCTATCCAGTCTTTCTTTTTTCTGTTCAGATAATTGTTCAATCCTTCCTGAAGTCCGAAGTAGGCCACTTCCGCGGTATTGGGGATGAAGGAGAAGACGGTATGATCCAGGTCGTAGTCTACGGCTTTCAGGATAGGATAAACCAAGTTCTCGCCCAGTTGTTTCCTTTCCTTATAGATATCGGCATCGCTACCTCTGGAGAAATAGATACGTTCAAACGAGCAGGCTCTTAATTCTTGCGGTTCTACGATCTGCGCTGTCCGGGCTTGGCCGTTCTTGCCGGTAAGCAGGGCTTGGCCCGGTTGTAATTCTTTTACGTCGTTACAGCCAACGTCCATCGTGGTTTGTATCACCGGACGTTCGGAGGCCATCACCACCACTTCGTCGTCTACATAATAGAAGGCCGGGCGGATACCCCAGGGATCGCGTACGCAGAAAGATTCGCCGCTTCCTGTGATGCCGCAGATTACGAAACCTCCGTCCCATAGGGGCGTACATTTTTTCAGTACGTTCGACAAATCGATGTTTTCTTCTATGGCATGGGTGATGTGCATTCCCGTTAAGCCTTCGTCTTCGCATTGCCGGTAGAGGCGTTCTACTTCGCGGTCTAAGCGATGTCCCATTTGTTCGAGCATGATGTAGGCGTCGCCATACAAGCGGGGATGCTGGCCGATGGATGTGATTTCGCGAAATACTTCGTCTACGTTCGTGAGATTAAAATTGCCGCATATCGCCAGATTTCTGGCTCGCCAGTTATTGCGGCGAAGAAACGGGTGGATATAAGAAATGCCGGACTTGCCGGTGGTGCTGTATCGTAAGTGTCCCATATAAAGTTCGCCGGCAAAGGGGAGTTCTTTCTTTGCATAAAAAGGGTCTTGTATATCCTCTGCCGAGAGGCCTTTGTAATGACTGTGTACGGTGGCGAAGATTTGCGTAATAGCGTCTGTACCAATGGCGCGTTCTCTGAACATATATTCGTTGCCGGCGTTTGCCGCCAGTTTTACACAGGCCAGACCGGCTCCTTCTTGCCCGCGATTGTGTTGTTTTTCCATCAACAGATAGAGCTTGTTCAACCCATACATCCAACTTCCATATTCCCGATGATAATACTCCAATGGCTTCCGAAGCCGAATCATGGCAACTCCACACTCATGTTTTAACTCTTCCATCTGATGCTTTTATGATTTGCGCGCAAAGATAGAAGATTAACCAAAACGAAACAAATAATTTATCATCTGCGGGTAGATTCGGACAGGCGGTTGGTTTGCCGCCGCCGTGGGTGGTCTTTCCGAAAAAGTCGGCGAGGCTCCCGCCGCCGTGGGTGGTCTTTCCGAAAAAGTCGGCGAAGCCCCTGCCGCCGCGAGTGGCTTTCCGAAAAAGTCGGCGAAGCCCCTGCCGCCGTGGGTGGCTTTCCGAAAAAGTCGGCGAAGCCCCTGCCGTTGTGGGAGGTCTTTCCAAAAAAATCGGCGAAGCTCCCAGCGTTGTGGGGGCTTCGCCGCAGGTTGCAGGTTTAGTCTTCCTTTGGTTCGTCCGATTCATCCGGTTCGTCCGGTTCCGGCTTTTTCCCTTTAGCCTTTCGTCCGGCGCGCGCGGCCAATAGATTGCTGTACTTCTTCAGAATATGATTCCAGGCAATGACAAAGTTGTATGCCACGTTGCCTCTTTGTTCCTGAGGTATGGAGTCTTCGTATATGTCGGTTTTCAGACTTTCCGGGTCTACCACCACGTCGCCGCCCAATCCGCTTACTACGAGTTTGGCATAGAGTATTTCCATGCTGCTACGGTACAAAATGTCTGTTTCTTTGCGTATTTCGTCCAAACGTTCTACCGGTCTGTCTATCTCTTCCTTGGTTCGTTGGGAGCGATAGGAGAGGAATTTTTGTTCGGCCAAGTCCAAGTTGTTCACCCATTTGCCGAGTCCGAGCAACGTAATGTCGGCTGCATATTTTTCGTGCAGGTCTTGCAGGAGGTTGTACAGTGCGGAGGATTCTTCGGAATAACCGCTGTTCAGTACAAACTTCCGGTAGCCGGAGAGTAAAACGTATAGCCGTTCGGCCGCTTCCTTATCTGCGGTGGCCGGCAGACGGCGAGATGTTTTCACTACGTCGAGCAAGCCCCGGAAAAAGGCGTCGCGTTCTTTGTCCGCCTTTTCCATTTCTGCCGTATGAACACTCTTGCGCAGCACAATCAGCACTTTGTCCGCTCTGTTGTGCAGATCAATCAGAAGTGCAATGAGGTCGGCGATTCCGAGTTTGTCCGCTCCGTAAATAGGTACTTGTTCCAGAAGATCTGCGTAAAGGTTGAACCACTCTTCCGTACGAAGATGGGAAAGATTTAATTTTGCAATTCTCATAGGCAATTCATTTTATATTGTTAAACATTAAAGATATTTCTAATCATTGCGCCCTCTGTCCGTTCTGTATCCATCCCGGCAGTGGGCATAAATAAATTTTTGTTCCGCAAATTTCCACATTTTTTTGAATTTTGCAATAGGATATGAATAAAAAATTATCGAGAAAATAGTAAAGACGCACGGCTGTGCGTCTTTACTATTTTCTCGATACATATTTCTCCAACCATGTATCTACTTCGTACAGCAGGTGAAGAATGTTTTCCTTAGCCGAATAGGAATGACTTTCGTAAGGAAGCAATACAAAACGGCCTATGCCTCCGTGACCTTGTATGGCGGCAAACATGCGTTCGCTCTGAATCGGAAAGGTGCCCGTATTATTATCGGCTTCGCCATGAATCAGCAGTAAAGCTCCGCTTAGCTTGTGCGCATAATTGAAAGGAGACATGGCGTAATACACCTCCGGAGCTTCCCAGTAGGTGCGCGTTTCGGCCTGAAACCCAAAGGGCGTAAGCGTGCGGTTGTAGGCTCCGCTTCGGGCGATGCCGGCTTTGAAAAGATGCGTATGCGTGAGCAAATTTACCGTCATGAAACCGCCGTAGGAATGTCCCCCCACCGCCATGCGGGAGGTATCCCCCACCCCCAGGCTGTAAATTGCTTGGGCGGCGGCTTCGGCATTGCTCGTTAGTTGTTCTATAAAACTATCGTTCGGTTCGGCGCCGTTCGAGCCTACAATGGGCATTTCTACATTTTCCATCACGGCGAAACCCCGCGTTACCCAAAAGACGGGCGAGCGGTAGTTGATGGTTGTAAACAGATACTTGGAGCCACGTACCTGCGCCGCGTCGTTGGCCGAACGATATTCTCGCGGATACGCCCACATCAAAACGGGCAAACGTCCGTCGCGTTCCTTATCGTAGCCTACCGGCGTATAGAGTGTGGCCGTCAGGTCTAAGCCGTCGGCTCGTTTGTATTGCATTTTCTCTACCTTCATGCCTTCCAACTGCGGGTAGGGGGTGGCGAACGCCGTAAGAGCTTCCACCTTTTTTTTCTTGGCATCGTGCAAAAAATAGTTCACCGGTTCGCTCACCGATTCGCGCGAGGTGATAAATTGTAGCTTTGCCGGGTCTATCACCTCTACAACGGTTTCGTAATACGGTGCGGTACATCGCCAGAGAATCGTATTCTTCCGGGTCTTGAGCGCATAGCTACTGACGTAAGGCATATCCCCTTGGGGCGATGCGCCTTGCGAAATCATCAAAAGTTCGCTATGCGTTTTATCGGTATACAGCACTTTCCGGCGATAGGCGTTGTATACCAGAAGAGGAGCGCCCGGATTGGCGTAGTTGTCATCGGTAGAAAGGTCAAACAGCAGTTCCGGTTGTTTGTCCGGTTGTCCCGGAGCAAAGATGTAGGTTTTTATTCTCCGTGTTTGCCGGGAAGCTTCGCTGATGAGCGCAAAGTTTTCGTCTCCCCATTGGATACCCTGAAAGCGGAGCGTGGTTTTGGCAAGCGGCTGCTTCTCTCCTCCAAAAGGAGCGTCCAACTGGTATACTACGTCCATAAACGGCGCTTTGTTTACGCGCGGATTCCCTTCGTCTTGCGCTTCCACCCAGTAGAGGGTAGAGGGTTTGTCGGGACGCCAACCGTAATTTCGCGGGAAGGGCGAGGTGGTATCATACCCCATGCCGTCGGGCAGTACGGGGCGTTTGTTTATTTCCTTCACCAGCGTTCCCTGGGGGGTATACACTGCGGTGGTTTGCGGAAAGCTCCGCATGGTAACGGTATAGGAATACGGCCGGTCTATGGTTGTAACCAGCAGGAAATGCTTATCGGGCGAGAGACTTATCTGCGAATAAATGGCCGCCCGGCCTATTTCTTTTTCTCCGTTGGGAGAGAAACACACCGGTTGCGAGGTAAAGAGATGGTCGAACAGTTGTTCGTCGTAAGGATTCTTCAGCAAATCCTGATACGTACGCGCCGGCGACGCCTGGCCGTCGCTAAACTGCACCACAGGCCCTTGGGGTACGGGGGATTGCACCGGGAAGCTCCCTCTGTCGGAAAGAACGGCCGGAAGAATCAAGGTTTCTTCGTCCAACCAGGCGGCGCGTATGGCAATATTTCCCGACGGCCCCGGCGAACTACTTGTGCGATTCAGGCGACGAGGACTGTATTTTTTCGCCGTCCGGTCGGCTGTTGATACCATCCAGAGGTAATACCCGTCTTTTTCCCGAACCACAAGCGCCAAACGGGTAGACAGTGGCGACCATTCGGCTTCCAGGATATTCCCATCGGCGGGAAGCCCCGTGATGGGATACTCCTTCTTCGTCTTAATGTCAAGCAGAGCAGCCCCCGAAAATCCTTCTCTCCTTGAGGGGCCAAACAGGGCATTGACACGTGTGCCGGCCAATTTATATTCCGGTTCGGCAAGTTCTTCTACCAACAGGAAGGGAACGTTTTCCAGCAAGAGCAACCATTGGCCGTTGGAGCTAATCACTACGCTGGGCGAGGGCTTAGCCAGGGCGATGTCGGCAATTTCTTTTGGAGGCGTTTTATACGCCATATCCTGAGCGATGCAAGGATCTCCCAGGATTACGGACAGGATAAGTCCGGCGAGCAATACATTTTTTTTCATTTGCGTTGTGGTTATTGTTTTTAGTAATCGAGAATCCATTCGGAAGAACAGAAACCGTGAGCAAATATACATTATATTATCCTCCGCGCATAGAATCGCATCTATTTCGTCCGATTCCGCACCTCGCGTGTACGTTCAGGCTACGATTTTTACGTAAGTTTGCAGCATCAAACCAACTTGATGTGCCGCTATGCAAGAACGATTGCTTTTGTTGAAAAGATTTTTTGGATTCGACTCGTTTCGACCTTTACAAGCCGAGATTATTCAGGAGGTCATACAAAA
>JAISZY010000142.1 GCA_031284375.1 Tannerellaceae bacterium
ATTGTGATCATTTTTAAAATCATTACAATGACATTTCAAACTCATTGCAATGATCTCCTGAACTCATTGCAATCATTTCCGGGAAACATCGGCATCAAATTACCAAAAAGCGTATAATCACTTTTATAAAATAGCAAATCAGGTAAAATTAACTTTAAAATACATTGACGAAATGATATATGAGTCCTGTTTATTTTATCATAATGTATATATTTTGATGACATTTCACTTTAATATAAGGAATAAAACATTTATTAACGCAAAGGATGGTTTGCTGATTATCAAATCATTGACGGAATAGGAAATAAGAGAACCTATCGAAACCCCAATTCTGTTTTTCAAATGGATCAAACAGCATTTGCATATCAAAACCTTCTATGGCGCTACCCGTAATGCAGTGTATATGCAGATATGGATCGCAATCTGTGATTACCTGCTGCTTATCATTGCAAAGAAGCGTTTTAATATTGAACAAAGGCTTCATACAATCTCAAATTCAATTGGAGCAATCCTCTTCAAGAGAGAGTGTTTGCTGTGTCCTTTTGCCCCCAATTTTAAACTATTAGGGACACTGTTGTAGAAGGCGTAGCGTGTGGCGGATCGGTAGGCAAGTTGAACAGGTTTTTTCGTGTGCCGGAGGTATCGCCCTAATTTTTTTGTATGTTTGCATCACGTCACTATCAATATGGGGAAACAAGGAAGGAAAGACTTATGAAAAAACATTTATCGTACGAAGAATTTTATAAGCAATGGTATTTTCGGATGAAATCGTTTGCCCGCGAGTACGTCGTGTCCGAAAGTGATGCCGAAGACATTGTGCAAGACATTTTTTTGGAGTTATACGAATCATACCCTTCGTTTGTCTTTCACGTAAACCTTGTCGGGTATGTGTACACTTCCGTAAAGAACCGTTGCATCGACTTGCTGCGCAAGCGGATTACAGAGCAGGAAGCCGTTGCCCATATACAGGAGGAGTATGTCCTCCGGCTGAGGATTAAATTCGATTCTTTAGAAGCGTTGAACGATTATTTGTTCGACAACGTAGACGTAGAAACAGTTATTATGAATGCCATAGAATCATTGCCGGAACGGTGCCGCACTATCTTGATTTGTAGTAAACTGAAGGGGATGAAACAAAAAGAAATCGCACAAGAGTTGAATATTTCCGTAAAAACGGTGGAAAACCAAATGAGCATAGCGTACAAAAAATTGCACGAATTGCTAAGCAAATATCTGGAGTTGTTTTCTTAATTAACATTTTTCCTTTGGGGGATTTCTCCCTTCCATCCGTTTATTATATAATACGAATGAATAGAAATGGACGAAAAAATACCACAATATTTCAGTCACGAATTATCGGAGAGCGAAAGAATAGCCTTGCTGAAAGAAGCTATGACGAACAAAAACATAAAGAAAGGATTGATAACATACCAGAATATGCAATCCATCTTGTCTTTTTCGCCCGAATATATAGACCTTGAAGCCGGAAGCAAAGCGTATTCTCAATTGATGAAACGACGCAAACGGAAGCTCGCCAAACATTATACCTGTGTGGCTGTTGCATACGCTGCCTCAGTCTGTTTGCTGATAGCCGGGACATGGACGATTGCTACATCCTATTCTTCTCCATCTCCGGATACGGAACAGGTAATTGCTGCCGGCCAACAAGAATTATATGTCCCCGCCGGCCAACATGCCCGCATCACGTTGTCCGACGGTTCTACGGTCTGGCTCAATGCAGGTTCGACGTTGAAGTATCCTTCGATTTTCGGAAAAGAACGGAGGGTCTTTTTATCCGGAGAAGCCTTTTTCCACGTAGCCGGCCGGATGGACAGCCCCTTTATCGTATCTACGGACTCGGTTGATATCAGAGCCTTGGGAACTCAATTTAATGTATATAGTTATCCCCAAAAACAATGTCTGAATGTTTCTCTGCTGGAAGGCTCCGTAAAGGTGTACCAACCGTTTGCCGAAGAACAAGGAACGATACTGAATCCCAAACAACAGGTCTATTACGAAAACGGAAAATTCAGGCTGGAAAACGGAATGGATGAAGACCAACTGTTGTGGCGGGAAGGGATATTCAGTTTTAAGAAAGAACATCTGAACGTCATTATAAAAAAATTAGAATGGCATTACGACGTAGTCATTCTTGTGAAAAACCCGGCGATATTGAAATATGAATACACCGGAAAGTTCCGCCAACGCGACGGGGTAATCGAAATATTACGCATTATTCAGAAAATACATAAATTCAAGATACGGAAAGAGGAAAATTCAAATCGGATAATCCTCTATTAACAACATTATAAACTTTTAAATCTATACTGCCTATGGAACAGCCGTAAATATCAAAAAAAAATCGGCAAATGTAGCCGCATTTACCGATTATACAAAGCAAACAATTTGTAAACTTGTGAGTTAAACTAATATTATTTACTTTAAATGACAAAAATATGAAAAGAAACCTTTTGTCTGTGCCGTTGTTGTGCACAAAAAAAGTTAAAGGGGCATTTCGAATTATGAAGATAACCGCATTCCTGTTTTTTATATGCGCATACCAATTAGTTGCAGTGAATACCAATGCACAAAGCGCTATTATAAATTTATCGACCACCCAATTGACCATCGGACAATTGATTGAGGAAATAGAAAAGCAAACGGAGTACTTAGTCGTATTCAGTAACAGCGAACTGAATATAAACCGGACAATACACGTGCATCAAATGAAAAATAAAGTGTCCGAATATCTCCGGGAGCTTTCTATATCGGAAAAAATGAAGTATGAGTTTGATAATAACTATATCATATTATCAAAGAAACAAATTTTGCCCGAACCGCAACAAACCGGCAAACGAATTACCGGTACCATAACCGATGCAAACGGCGAACCCATTATCGGCGCCAATATCATGGAAAAGGGAACAAGCAACGGGACGATTACAGATGTAGACGGAAAATTTTCGTTCGAAATACAAAACAGCAGCCCCACGCTTCTGATTTCCTACATCGGCTATATCGCACAAGAAATAGCCGTGAACGACAGAAGCCAGTTTAATGTTATACTGAGAGAAAGCAGTCAGGCGTTGGACGAAGTAGTTGTAGTGGGCTATGGAGTACAAAAAAAGAGCGTGGTGACAGGTTCCATATCTTCCATCAAATCCGAAGATATGACCAATAGCGCCACCACCCGTCCCGAACAGGCCTTGCAAGGCCGGGCGGCCGGCGTACAACTCACATCGCCATCGGGAGCTCCGGGTTCCGAAATCCGTATCCGTATCCGCGGATATAATTCCAACGGCGATTCCAACCCGCTCTTTATCGTAGACGGCTTGCGAACAACGGATATTTCCGGCATCGACCCCTCCAATATCGCCAGTATGGAAGTGCTGAAAGACGGAGCTTCGGCCGCCATTTACGGAGCGGAAGGAGGGAACGGGGTAATCCTCATCACCACCAAAACCGGCTCTTCGGGCAAAGCGCAGGTCTCGTACGACTTCCAGTATACGCTCTCCAGCTTAGGCAGATTCCCCAAAGCCCTCAATGCGGAGCAGTACATTACCTTTATGGAAGAGTCGAACGTGGCGCCGAATATCCGTTCCGAATGGGACGGCACGGATACCGACTGGGCTACGGAAATGTTTGAAGCTTCGCCCATGCAGCGGCATAATCTGACGGTTTCCGGCGGAAACGAAAATACCAATTATCTGATGTCCCTCTCTTACCTGAATCAGGAAGGGATATATAAAGGAGATAATGATAATTTCAACCGTATTTCGGGCATGTTCAACGGAAGTCAGAAGATAGGAAAGTGGCTGAAGATAGGGAGTAGCATCCAGATAGCGAAAACCGTATTGAAGGATATGATGCGCAGGAATCAGGAGAGAAGCACCATTTCCAGCATCATCTTGTTAGACCCTTTAACGCCGGTTGTATACGAACCCGGTCATATTCCCGATCATGCGCAAAGGCTTATCGACGCCGGCAGACCCTTGGTGACCGACGACGAAGGTCGTTATTACGGCATCAGCAAATACATAAGCGGCGAAGTAGGCAATCCATACGTATATCTGAGTACGGAAAAAAGAGAAAACAACATAGCAAGCCTGTTCGGCAATATGTATGCAGACATTACGCCTTTTGCCGGATTTGTTTTTACCTCCAAGCTGGGCATAAACTACCATGCAAGCAATCAGCATACGTTCCGGCCGGAATACTATCACAACGGAGAACAATTGCTGGAAAACTATCCCCGCGTGGCGGAAGACAGCAGCTTCATGACCTACTGGCAATGGGAAAACTTCGCTTCGTACAATAAAAAACTGGGCGAACACAACATCACCGGTTTGGTAGGTACGGCTATTTCTTCCAGGGTCTTTAAGACGATTTCGGCATCGGGCTATCCGCTGGCTAAAAGTATCGAATCGTACGCCGATTTGAACTTCATCGCTACCCAAGACAATTCGGTGGTAGGAGGAACAACGCTGACGGACAACAAACTTTCGTGGTTTGCCCGGGCCAATTACGAATATGCCGGCAAATACATGCTGCAAGCCACCGTTCGCCGGGACGCCGCCGGGCTGTCTATCCTGCCGCAAAATGAACGCTGGGGTACTTTCCCCGCCGCATCTGCGGGATGGACACTTTCCAACGAAGATTTCTTCCCCGAAAACAAAATCGTTACTTCCCTGAAAGTGCGCGGTAGCTGGGGGCAAAACGGTAGTCTTGCCAACCTGAGTAATTATATGTACGTAACCAACGTGGTTTCTTCCAGCGGATCGAATCCTTTCTTGTATCCCTTGGGAGATGGCTCTTTCGCTAATGCGGCCTATCCTACCGTTTTGGGTAATTACAGCCTGAAATGGGAAACAACCGAACAATGGGACTTTGGCGTAGACTTCCGCTTGTTTGACGACAAAATGGGCTTCACCGCCGATTATTACGTTAAAACAACCAAAGACCTTATCACCGTAAACACCCCTCCGCTGGAAGCCGGCAACAATGCCTCGCCTATCAATGGAGGACATGTGCAGAATAAGGGCTTCGACTTCGACCTGAACTACCGAGGCAGTACCGGAGGAGGCTTACGATACTATGTGTCCGGCAATTTCTCTACACTCAAAAACGAAGTAACCTACCTCGACCCCAGTATCGCACGTATCGGAGGATACGATGCCCGCAACTGGACCGATGCTACCGTCTTTGAACAAGGCTATCCTGTATGGTACTTCAGAGGAGTGAAAACAAACGGAGTAAATCCTGCCACCGGTACGCTCGACGCTATCGACCAGAACAACGACGGTGTAATCAACTCGAGCGACTGGACGTACATCGGCAGCGCTATCCCCGACATTCTCTACGGAGCAACCCTCAACTTGGATTACAAGAATTTCGACTTCACGCTCTTTCTGCAAGGACAAAGCGGAAACGATATTCTGATGGCCATCAACCGGAACGACCGCAAAACATTCAACAAACTGGCCGTATTCTTCGAAAACCGCTGGCAAAAACCGGGCGATAACGCAACGTATCCCTCCTCGCTCGAACAGATAAACAGCACGGAACTCTTCCGAAGCGATATGGTGATTATGAACGGATCGTACATGAAAATCAAGCAAATCCAACTGGGATACAGTCTGCCCAAGCCCATCGCGCGGAAATTGCAAATGACCGGACTGAGGGTCTATTGCTCGGTAGACGACTTCTTCACCTTCGCCTCTTATCCGGGAATGGATCCCGAAACATCGGCCGAAGGCGTGAACGGTATCGGCGTTGACCGGGGATTCTTCCCTACATCAAGGAAACTAATGTTTGGCTTATCTCTCAACTTTTAATCTATTACGAACATGAAAAGAGTAAAATATATTTTATTCTCCCTGGCGTGCCTCATACTCGCCGGGTGTGCCGATTTTCTCGACACGGAACAAAGAGGCGTTACCTCCATCGAAGATTTCTATCAAACAGACCAGGATGCGGAACAAGCCCTCTATGCTGTGTACGATAAAATGCAACGTAGCGGAGAAGGAACTCCGGGACGCGATCTCTTCCAATGGAAAATCGTGCTCTCGGACGATGCCGTAGCCGGTGGAGGCGGACGTGGTGACAATTACACCGCCGAAGAACTGGACGAATTTGTCTTTGGGCCGGAAAACGAAATCATCACCTTTATGTTTACCAAATTCTACCAGATGATTTACATGGCCAATCTGCTGATTGAAAAAGTAGCCCCGGATTCGCCGGTCAAAAAAACCGTCATCGCCGAAGCAAAAACATTACGGGCCTTTGCGTACTTTGAACTCGTTACACTCTGGGGAACGGCGCCACTCGTTACCAAAGTGCTCCAACCCGACGAATACGCTCAACCCAACGGCGAAATACCCGCTATCTGGGCGCAGATAGAAAAAGACTTCCAGGAAGCCATCCCCGACCTTCCGCTCCGAAGCCAACAATCCGTAGCCCAACGGGCCAATGTGTCCAAAGGCACAGCGCAAGCCTGGCTGGGAAAAGCCTACCTCTTTCAGGAAAAATTCGAGCAGGCCGCCGAGGCGTTCGAACAAGTGATTCAAAGCAACGAATACCGCTTGTTGGACGATTTCCGGAACATCACCCGCCACGTCTACGAATTTAGCGAAGAATCCATCTTTGAAGTAGCCTACTACGAAGACCTCATCAACCCGGAATACACCACCGCCCTGGCCTACGGAGGGCCGCGCGAATCCTGGTTCAAAGCAGGCACATCGGGAATTACCGAAACAGGATGGCATTACACCGCCCCGGAAAACGACCTCTACCAGGCATTCATCGACCACGGTGAAACCGTTCGCATGTACGGAACCGTATGGAGCGAAAAGGAATTGGCCGAGGTGGGTGGCTCTTACCGGAAACCCGACGGCTCGCTGCCGCACGGAACCGAAGGATACATCCGCATCAAACACGGAGCCTACGTAGACGAATTTCCCAACCAAATCGACGCCCTTCACTGGAACGGAGGCATGAACTATCGCATCACCCGCTATGCCGACGTACTGCTCATGGCCGCCGAAGCGCTCAACCGGAAAGTCGCCCCGGACGATGCCAAAGCCCTCTCCTACGTCAACCGGGTACGGGAACGGGCCGAGATGCCGCCTCTCGCTTCGGCGGGCGTTCAACTCTTTGAGGACATCAAGCAGGAACGACGCTTCGAACTTGCCTTTGAGTTCTCCCGCTATCAAGACCTCCTTCGGTGGGGAGACGCCGCCGAAGCGCTGAAAGACCGGGGGAAACGAGTGCCGAACGGCGACGGAACCTACCTCGAATTTCCCAACGCAGGATTTAAAAAAGGACGGCACGAACTGCTCCCCTTCCCGTATACGGAAATGAACGTAAATCCCAACCTCAAACAAAATCCGGGTTACTAACAGAAACAAAACAACATTTTAAAATGATATATCACATGAAAAAGTTTTTATTCATCCTCTTCCTTGCCCTCGCAAGTATTCCTTCTTTTGCCAAAGAATACCACGTAGCGAAAACAGGGAAGGATTCGAACCCGGGCACAAAAGAAGCCCCGTTCCTCACTATTTCGAAAGCCGCGCTCCTGATGAAGTCGGCCGATACCGTAACCGTTCACGCCGGCGTGTACCGCGAATGGGTAAGCCCCTTCAACTCCGGAATGAACAAGTACAGCCACATCGTTTACCGAGCCGCCGAAGGCGAGGAAGTATGGATTAAAGGCTCCGAAGAAATCAAAACATGGAAAAAGGAAAAAGGCGCCACCGGCTTGTGGAAGGCGGTGATTCCCAATACGGTCTTCGGCGACTTCAACCCCTTTGCCCTTTCGCTCGAAGGTGATTGGTTGGTCTACACCAGCGGCACAACCCTGCACCTGGGGGAAGTCTACCTCAACAACAAATCGCTCTACGAGTCGGCCGGCATCGAGCAGGTGAAAAACGCCACGCCCACGCCTCCGCGACCCGGACCCGGCGGCAATGCCATGATGGGAGGCGGAACAACGCAAGACCCCGAAGGAGCCAAATACAGGTGGTATGCCGAAGTAACGGATACGGAAACCATTATCTGGGCTAACTTCCAAGGCTACGACCCGAACAAAGAATTGGTAGAAATAAATGTACGCCCTGCCGTATTCTTCCCCAAAGAACAGGGAGTAAACTACGTTAAAGTGAGCGGATTCAAACTCTCGCAGGCCGCCACCCAATGGGCGCCTCCCACCGCAAGGCAAACCGGACTGATAGGCCCCAACTGGAGCAAAGGCTGGATTATAGAAAACAACGAGATAAGCAACTCCAAATGCTCCGGCATCAGTCTGGGTAAAGAAAGCGCTTCGGGGCAAAACCTCTGGCTCACGGAAAATACGCTTACGGGCTTTAACCGCGAATTGGAAGCTATCTTCAAAGCCTACTCCCTTGGATGGAACAAAGACAATATCGGCTCGCACCTGATAAGCGGAAACGAAATCTACCACTGCGGACAAACCGGTATATGCGGACACCTTGGCGCCGTATTCAGCGTGATAGAAAACAACTACATCCACGACATTAATACCAAACGAGAGTTCTTCGGCTACGAACTGGGATGCATCAAGCTTCACGCCGCCATAGACGTTATCATACGAAACAATTACTTAGACAACTGCCTCTACGGCATGTGGCTCGACTGGCAAGCCATCGGTACCCGCGTAACGGGCAATGTCTTCATCCACAACGACGGATGGGATCTTTGGACCGAAGTAACACACGGCCCCTGCCTGGTAGACAACAACATCTTCCTCTCCAACGTAAGCTTCTACGACATGGCCCAAGGCGTGGCGATGGTACACAACCTCTTTGCCGGGCAATTAAACCCCCGCAAAGAACTGAACCGCTACACGCCCTACCACGTGCCTCATTCTACCACCGTGGCGGGAGTGATGAACTTCTCCAACGGCGACGACCGCTTCTACAACAACATCTTTACCGTCAATCCCTCTTCCTCGTTGCCCAACAAAAACAAGGGACTGGCGGATTACGACAGCCTGCCGGCTTATTTCCCCGGCATCTACCTGACGATGAACGAGCGCGGAGGAGGAGGCGAATGGCAACGTCCCCGCATCCCCTTCCGCCTGGCCATGCACGTTAATTCCAACCTCTACTACAACGACGTAACACCCTACGCACACGAAAAGTACAACGTAAAAAGTTCGTTCGACGTCCACCCCGTAGTAGAAAAAAGAGGAAACGAATTTGTGTTGAAGCTGAACTTCGACAACTCCATCAACCAAATCCGAACCACTCCGGTAAATACCCACATGCTGGGCGTTACCTATTACTCGAACGGATTCTACGAAAACCCCGACGGCACTCCCATCGCCATCGACAAAGATTTCCTGGGCAATGCTCGCAGCCTGACCAACCCCAAGCCGGGGCCATTCGAACAGATTCGCGCCGGAGCACAGGAGATAGTCATCTGGAGAAAGAAATAGTTGCAAGTCTGAAACACGGTTTTATTTTTGAAATAAGTCCATAAAAAAAAGAGAGGATGTCTTTCGAGGCACCCTCTCTTTTACATCAATCATAGAGAAAAGATAGCAAGAAAAGAAAGATTTATTACATTTGCACCCGGAACGCGGTAGTAGCTCAGTTGGTAGAGCATCAGCTTCCCAAGCTGAGGGTCACGAGTTCGAGCCTCGCCTACCGCTCCACAGGATGGTAAATTATTTCAGGCTGTCGCATCAATTTGCGGCAGCCTTTCTTTATTCTAATCGTTTTTCACGCCATCCCCGCTTGCAGGAATCCACGGCGCTCGGTCTCGTTACCGGTAACGGGAGGCGCGTTACCGGTAACGGGAGACGCGTTACCGGTAACGGGAGACGCGTTACCGGTAACGAGAGCCTTGCAATAAGGAATTTTGTCTTCACCTCCAAGTATATAGAAACTTTTAGTATATTTGCGAAATCGCATCCCGGATTCGCTATGGTGGCGATGAGATGGCAACGAAATAGACCTTGATAAACTTTTCAAAAACATAAAATAATAACGAAACAACAAGGAGACAAGACATGGGAAAATTGGAAAATTGGTTAGAGAAATGGGAGAAGTTGGTTGCCCAACGACTCTCTTACATCGTCAAGCAGGATAGAGAAGACGGAAGCTTGATAGTAGACGCAGACGAAGTATGTTTCTTCGGCACGGTGCGACTCCCCATCACGATGGCAGACCTGAAAAAGATGGAAAAGGATGTACTGAACCCGCAAATCTACATCGTGGGAATGAAAAACGGCGAAATAATTCCGTACAATATCTGGGGGAAACCGGAAATAAAGGTGCCGCTGAAAGCTCAACAGAAATTGTATGAGGCGGAACTGGCGGAACTTGTAGCGCTTTGCGAAGAAGAAGGAGTTTCGTTGCCCACATCACTCAAAGTGGTTGCGGATATAAACAGCGGTGAATTTTGTTCAAGATACTCCTACCATCGGCTTCCATTCTCCCCTTTCGCAGAAATGACCATTGCCGACTGGGCGTTCGATTTATGGATACTGCAAATTCAGGAAGCCCGCAGCGCTTTCCGGCAGGTACAGGAAGACAACAAAAAGGATCAGGAAGAATTACTGTTATGGAACACATTCACATCGCAAGGCTAACCTTCACGGTAGGCCTTTGGGTGGCAACCTCAGGCGTTGTCGCTCAACATTCGCCGGCCGCCGAATGGCTGGCTGCACAGGTAAACGAATATAGCAGCAAGCTATATGTGTACAACGACTACGGCGATTCGCGCAACGCCTTTACACAACGGGGCGTGATGATGTACGGAAATATCGCCGAACCGCAAATGAACGAGGCCTACCCCGAACCTTTCTCCGGTATAACATCCATCCGGCTGGATGTGCCGTTGGGATTCGATTGCTGGTCGGGATACTATTTCGGAAACGGCGTAACGACGGCAAACGGAACGCCGGTATTTGACTGGGGAGACAACCGCGCAGGAATGGATTTGCGAGGCGCCACAAAATTAGTCTTCCGAGCAAGAGCCGAAGCCGGACAAACGGCCAAGGTGAATTTCTTTATCGGAGGCAACGGCAGCGGTAAGCCCTACAACGACTCCGGACGGAAAGAAACAGGCTACGTAACGCTCACGTCCGATTGGCAGAAGTACGAGATAAACCTCTCCGGCGTAAACCTGTCTTACATCTCCGGAGGCTTCGGGTGGGTTACCAATCACACCAACAATCCGGGCAAAGACCATATCGTTTTCCTCTTGGACGAGATCTACTACGAATTTGCCTCGCCTCGCCCGGAGGCTGTATTCCCGGCAAGCTATAAGGCTGTCCCGCTCGGCTGGGATGGGTACTTCATCAATTCCTTCGCTTATTCTTACGACTTGGCCATGACCGTTCTCGCCCTCGCCTATGCCGGCAAAGACGAACAAGCCTGCAAGGTGGCGGACGGATTGCTCTTTGCCCTCTCGCACGACCGTAAATTCACCCCCTCGCAACGTGGCATTCGCAACGGGTATGCCGCCGGCCATCCGGCGTCTTTCTCCGGATGGACATCGGCTTCCGGCAAATCGCCTTATGCCAAGCTTCCCGGATTTTTCGACATCGACAGCCAAACGTGGTGGGAAGATTATTACAGCGACTCCTACTCTACCGGCAATAACGCATGGGGCGTCCTTGCCTTCCTCGAAGTATGGCGCCGAGCCGGGAAAACGGAATACCTCCAAGCCGCCTGCACCCTGGCCGACTATATCCATAGCCTGAAAGACGAAGCAAACGGAGGATTCAAAGGCGGATGGGAAGGGTTTGACGACAATCAGCAGAAAACCGGTTACATCAGTACCGAACATTGCATCGACATTTACAGCGCCTTCATGCAATTGGCCGGCGAATTGGAAAAAAACGCTACGCCGCAGGGAGGCAAAAACGCGGAATTTTACCGGCAAGACGCCGCCCATGCCCGCGCCTTTGTGATGCGTATGTACGACCCCGCCCAAGGTCTTTTCTATACCGGCACGAAACCCGACGGCTCAACCATCAACCGCGATGTCTATCCCCTCGACGTAAATACCTGGGGATTGCTCACCTTCTATAACGACCCTGCCGTAGACGTTCCCAAAATCCTTTCCACCATCGAAAGCCGCTTTGCCGTAAACGGCATGTATGATTTTGATGATAGCAAGGACGGTGTCTGGTGGGAAGGTAGCTTACAGAAAATCATCGCCGAAAAAGTAACGGGTAATACCGCCAAGTATCTTTCCCAATTAGCCATCGCCAACGCAGCGGCCGAAGCCGACGGCAGCATAACGGCAGCCGACCGCGACGGCGTAACTACCGGCATCTGGCTGGAAGGCGTCGGAGCCGACGGCAAGCCGCAAGGCAATGAATGGAAGTACAACAAGCGCATCCACACCGGAGCCACGGCCTGGTTGGCCTTGGCGCAACTTGGCGTCAATCCGTTAGACCCCCGGCGGTCGGAAACCGGTCTTGCCGGCCCCACCGTTACGCCGGCGAGAAGTTTTGTGCAGGACGGCCGTCTCTACATAACAGGCCTCGCGCAACGTACTCCGGTAAAGGTTTATTCCATCACAGGCATGGAAATACTCCGTAGCGAATCGTCCGACACATTCTCCTTTCGCCTTCCCGCCCACGGCGCATACATCGTGTCGGCAGGAACGGAGAATTGGAAGATAATCTATTGAAGATGGAGCAGTAATTCCGCTTTAGCCAGCGATTCCGGTTTGCCTATATCCATCAGCGTGGCGCCGCCGGGAATGTGGCAGGCAAAGACCGGTTCGCTTATGCAAAGGGAGAGGTAGAGGTCGATAATAGAAAACCGGCCGCTCCATTCGTCCATCAGCGCGAAGATACGGGGAGATACCACGTGCACGCCGCCAAATGTATACGAAGTATATTTTTCGGGAGAGAAATCGGGATAGAAAGACCGGGTCTCTCCCGTTTCTTTGTTTTGCCAGCCGCAAAGGCGCCGGTCTTCGTCGAAGAGTAAACAGCGGGCGGAGTTTCGCTCATCCACCAGCAGGGTGGCGAGGGCTTCTTTGGGACAATTGCGGTAGAAGGCGGCCAAATCTACGTCCGAAAGAATGTCTACGTTATGAACCAGAAACGGTTCTTCTCCCTGCAAAAAACCGGCGGCCTGTTTGATTCCTCCGCCGGTATCGAGCAGCCGGTCTCGTTCGTCGGAGATATGGATGGAGAGGCCGAAGTGATGATTGGCCTTCAGGAAGTCGATGATTTGTTGGCCCAAATGATGGATATTGACGACTATCTCCTCAAACCCGGCCGCTTTCAGTTTCAGCAGCAGATGCTCCAGCATCGGTTTTCCACGAAGCGGCGCTAAGGCTTTGGGCATGGTGTCCGTAAGGGGTTTGAGGCGCGTACCTAAGCCGGCGGCCAATATCATCGCCTTCATACGGTAGCCTCGAAGATTTGTTCGATATTCTGCTCCCGGTGCGTCAGGTGGATTTTTACCCCGAAGCGACGATGAAGATGTTCCGCCAAACGCTGAGCCGAATAGACCGAACGATGCTGACCGCCCGTACATCCGAAACAAACCATCAGGTTGGTGAATCCGCGTTCCATATATCGTTTTACCGAAGCTTCCACCATTCCGTACACATGATGGAGAAAGGCGGCGATTTCGCCCTCTTCTTCCAAGAAACGTATCACCGGCTCGTCCAAGCCCGTGAAGTGATTGTAACGTTCGTACTTTCCGGGGTTATTCACCGCGCGGCAGTCGAATACAAAACCTCCTCCGTTGCCTGCCGGGTCGTTGGGTATACCTTTTTTATAGGCAAAGCTTACAATCTTTACTTCCAATGTTCGCTTGCGTATATCGTCCGAAAATTGCTTGAGGCCGGTCAGTTCCCGCAAAACGGAGCACAGGTAGGGGTATTCGGCGTAGTCTTCCCGGAGGAGTTGCCGCAGATTTTCGATAGCAAAGGGAACGCTTTGTATGAAGTGAGGTTTTTTCTCGAAATAGCCCCGGAAACCATACGCGCCCAGCACCTGCAAGGTGCGGAAGAGCACAAAATGGCGTAAGCGTTGGAGAAAGTTCTCCTCGTCTACGGGGCGGAAGCGGCCGAGCGCCTGCATGTAGTCCGATAGTAATTCCCGGCGCAAGTCGTCCGTAAAGTTTGCCTTGGCCTGCCACAGGAAGGAGGCCACATCGTAGTATACCGGCCCGCGGCGTCCGCCCTGGAAGTCGATAAACCACGGGGCGCCGTCTTTAATCATCACATTGCGCGATTGGAAATCGCGGTACAGGAAGGTATCGGACGAATCGCACAGGAGCGTTTCGCTCATTCTCCGGAAATCGTCTTCCAGGTTGTCTTCCTGAAAATCCATGCCGGTAGCTTTCAGGAAGCAATACTTGAAATAGTTCAAGTCCCAGAGAACGGAACGCAGGTTGAAGGTAGGCTGCGGATAGCAATACGAGAAATCCATATCTTCTGCTCCCCGGTATTGGATGGCGGGCAGGAGGGTGATGGTTTTACGCAGCAACCGGCGCTCGGTTTCGTCGAACACACAGCTTTTGCGTCCTTTCTCGATGGCATGAAACAGGAGCGTATCGCCCAAATCTTCTTGCAGGTAGAAAAGGTAGTTGCCGGTATGTCCATAGACTTCGGGTACGGGCAGAGCTTTCTTCCGGAAATGACTTGCCATGTAGACGAACGCCCTGTTTTCTTCGGGCGAGGAGCCGTATACGCCAATGACGCTTTGAGCGCCCGTGAGGCGGAAGTAACGCCGGTTGGAGCCGGACGAGGGCAACTCCGTCACGTCTTTCGCTCCGGAGCCTGTATGGGTGTGATACAGTTTCTTTAGTTGGTCGGTAATCATGCTGTTCTTTCAAAAATCTTGGCGAGAAGAAAACGAAGCGCCGAAGTAGATAAACAAACCTAAGCAAACGGCCAGAAAGAGGAGCAGGAAAAGGATTTGTTTTTCTAAGGTAAGATTCCTCAGCCAGGGAACCCGGCTTGCCCATCCGGCTACGGCTTGGATTTCTTCCGGTTCTTCGTCCTCTTCGGGGAGGAGGAATCCCCCGGCCTTCATTACTTCGAGGGCGCGGGACACGTCGCTTTCCAGCAGTTCCACACGCGCTCCGCCCATGTCTACGCAGCCGGCCATGACTTGCGATGAGTATTCGTTCCGCAGATAACACGCAATCCCTTCCGATTTTAGCAGAGCTATCAGCGTCTGAGCCTCGGCCGGGTACAGAAAACGGGCTATTTCCACCATCTTGTCGGTTGTTGTATCCATCGTCATGATTGATTGATAAGTTTGAGACCTGTGGACAGCCACACATCTATGTCGTCGGGATAATGCTGAGGAGTCTGATTCACTTTCCCCCGTTTGTATCCGAGACGGACGATGACGGCGTTTTTCTCCGGAACAACAAAGACGTATTGCCCATGAATCCCCCGCATATAAGGGATGGAAAGGCCTTGGAAGGTGAGATGCCAGAATTGGAGGCCGTACCGGCGATTTACTTCCTGATACTGTATGTCTGTCAGCGTAGTGTCGGGCCGGATGGCTTCTTGCAGATAGGCTTCGGGAACGAGCTGCCTGCCGTCCCATTGTCCTTTATTCAGGATAAGTTGGCCGAAACGGGCAAAGTCTCCGGCATTGGTATTGAAACAACAGTAAGCTTTTTCCATACCGCCTGCTTTGTCTAAACTCCAAAGCGCGTTTTCTTCGGCGTGCATGGGCGTCCAGAGTTTGCGCGACACATAGTGACTGATGCGTTCTCCCGTCGCTTTTTCCACCACATAAGCCAGCAGTTGCGATACGCCGCTCTGGTAATTAAAATGGACGCCCGGTTTTTCAATCTGTTTCATGCCGAAGGCGATGGAGTGAAGATCGTTGCCGTAATACAGTTTGGTCGTAGGCGAGAAGGGAGAGGAATAAGATTCGTCGAAATCCACTCCGGCGCTCATGGTGAGCAGGTGTCGGAGCGTGAGTATTTTTCCGTCGTAAGCGCCGAACTGGGGGAAGAAATCGCTCACCGGTTGATCTATCCCCCGGATAAAGCCATCCTCGATAGCGCAACCAACGGCTAAGGATACGATACTTTTCGCCATCGAAAAGGAATTGCTGAGCGATTGCGGCGAATAATCATCCCAATAAGACTCAAACAGCAATTTGCCGTCTTTTATCACCACATAGGCCACCGTTCCGTATTGCCGGAACAAGGGCTGGTCTTCTTCCGGGATGGAGAGAGCGCCGTACTTTTCCGCTTTTTCCCAGGGCAGAGGCGAGCCGGCTTCTACCGTTCTGTTTTCGAATATCGGATACTGGTCTATTTTCGGAAAGAGATGTATCACGGTTTGCCGCAGGTAATAATTGCCGGGAAGCATCAGGAAGCCTCCCGCCAGGCAAAGCAGCGCCAGGATGACGCACAGGATTTTTTTGATGATTTTCATTGTCTTATTTATTTATACCACGAAGCATACATGTGGTAGTTGTTTGCAATCTTTTGGTTGATTTCTTTCGATTGGGCGGCATCTACTTTCTTTACAAACTTTGCCGGTACGCCGGCGTAGATACTTCCCGGCTCTACCGTTGTGCCGCTCAATACCACGGAGCCGGCCGCAATAATGGCGCCTTCTCCCACTACGGCATGGTCCAGCACCACGGCGCCCATGCCCACCAACGCCCCGTCGCATATCTTTGCCCCGTGGATGGTTACATTATGGCCTACGGATACATCGTTGCCGATTTCTATCACAGACTTTTGGTACAAAGTATGCAGCACGGAGCCGTCTTGTATGTTTACTCCGTTGCCTATGCGGATGGAATTTACGTCGCCGCGCAAAACCGTTCCGAACCAGATGCTGCAACCTTCGCCTATCTCTACATCGCCGATGACGACGGCATTGTCCGCCAGATAAGTATCTTTTCCTATACGGGGAGTGAATCCCCTTACCGATTTAATAAGCGCCATGGTTGGGGGTTTCGATGGGTTTCGTTTTTTCCTTCAGCCAGGATTGTTCCTCTTCGCTGAGCAGGGGACTCAGCTTTTCGTACACCATTTGCTGATATTGGTTCAGCCAGGCCAGTTCGCCTGCGGAGAGCATGGAGTCAATCACCAAGCCGGCGTCGATATAGCAGAGGGTAAGAGTTTCGAAAGAAAGAAAAACGCCGTACTCCGTTTCGCAGTCTTGATACGCCACCATCATATTTTCGGTGCGTATACCGTATTGATTAGTACGATAGAGAGCCGGTTCGTTGCTCATCACCATCCCGGCTTGCAGGACTACCGGATTTTCTTCCATCCGGATGCTTTGCGGGCCTTCGTGTACGTTGAGGCAGTGCCCCACGCCGTGCCCGGTGCCGTGCAGGTAGTTGATGCCTGCATCCCAGAGAGGTTTGCGGGCCAGGATATCTATTTGCGAGCCGCGCGTTCCGGCCGGGAATTTACATTTGGCCAAGCCGATGTGCCCTTTCAATACGCGGGTAAAGTCTTTCTTCATCGCTTCGGTAGGTTCGCCCAAGGCGATGGTGCGTGTAATGTCGGTTGTTCCGTCCAAGTATTGTGCGCCGGAGTCCATCAGCAAAATCCCTTCCGGGCGTAGCGTGGCGTCGGTATCGGGCGTAGCGCTGTAATGCAC
>JAISZY010000150.1 GCA_031284375.1 Tannerellaceae bacterium
AAAAACCCCAAAATCAAGGCTTGCGACAGAGGCAAAAGCGGAGTTTACTAAAGTAAATGAGCATTTTGCCGACGGAGCGTAACGCAGAGTTTGGGGTTTTTAGAGGTGCCCTTATGTAACGACAGGTTCCCTTCGATTATTCCAGGAACAACTCAATCACCGGAACCTCTGCATCCGGACGCTGAACGGGGAGGGAGAGGATAACGTCGTTGGCTCCGGAATTTTCCGTTGTATGACCGCCGGGCGTCGTATTGATGGTATATTGGATTTCCGAAGCGTCGTTCAGCAATTGAGCATACTTGAACTTGCCTTTGTAACCCATCAGATGGAGGGATTTAAAGGGCCACTCCAGTACGTGGATATACAAACGTTTTTTCTCGGCATTATATGTTAGAAAACAATTTTGAGGAACGGCAAATTCTTCCGGAGCCTGTGTACAACCGTATATCGAACGGCTGTGGAACTTCATCCATTCGGCCAGACCGTCGAGGCGTTCTATGGCACGGTCGTCGAATACGCCCCGCGCCGTAGGGCCTACGTTGAGCAGGAGGTTCCCTCCCTTACTCACGGTTTCAATCAGCATAACGACCAACTGATGAACGCTCTTCCACGAATATTCGTCGCGATAATAACCCCACGAGCCCGAAAACGTCTGGCAGGTCTCCCACGGAACTCGTTTCCCGCGTACGATAGGCCATTCCTGCGGCATGAATTGTTCGGGCGTAGCGAAATCCCATCCCCAATCCGTATGATCCAGATCCATGCGGTTGTCTACCACAACATGGGGTTGGAGCGAACGTATCAGCTTGAGTAAATCTTCCGAGTTCCATTCGAGATGCCCTTTCCCGTTCTCGCCCGGATAAGAAAAATCGAGGAAGAGTTCGTCGATACGTCCGAATCGGGTGAGCAATTCGGTAAGTTGCGCTTTCATATAGGTACGGTAGCGCTCCATGCTGCGGTTGGCGTTGATAGCTTTGGCCGCTTCCGGATTGTCCGGCCAGGCAGGGTGTATTCTGTCTATCGGGAAGTCGGGATGATGCCAATCTATCAGCGAATAATAAAAGCCAATCCGGATTCCTTCGGCCCGAAAGGCTTCTACCAGAGGAGCAATCAAATCTTTTCCGTAGGGAGTGTTGGTTACTTTGTAGTCGGTTACTTTAGAATCCCAGAGACAGAAGCCATCGTGATGTTTGGCGGTAACTACTACGTACTTCATTCCTGCGGCCCGTGCTTTGGCAGCCCATTCGCGCGGGTTGTAAAGGTCGGGGTCGAAACGTTCGAAATACTTTTGGTAATCCTCGTCGGATATTCTCTCATTGCGCTTTACCCATTCGTGTCGTGCGGGCATGGCATAGATGCCCCAATGGATAAACATGCCGAAACGGTCGTGCGTCCACCACGCCATACGTTCTTGTTTCTGCGCCGGGGTTTCCACAGCCCACGCCGGGGTATTCTGCTGCGCCTTCAGGAAGGTCATAGCGCTTATCCAAATCATTAATCCGGTAAACCATACTTTTTTCATCATAATATTCATGTATTTAAAGTGAAACATATCTGTTTAAAGCATCTGTATGCATCGCGTAATTTGCGGTAAAAATACAATAATTTTGCAATAAGAACCAGCCGGATACGTTATACTTGTACGTTTTATACACCCAAGGAATGAGAATCAATCCTATTGTTTACATCCTTTCGGCCATTTGTCTCCTCATCTCTTGCCAAACGGCCAAGTTGAGCAAAGCCGAAGAGAAACAACGCATCGGCGAATACTACGAAGCCGCCGCCATTTACCGGAAGGTTTATACAAAAACCAGCCCCAGCGAACGTTTCCTCAGGGGATACATCGCTTTCCGTATGGCAGAATGTAATCGTTTGGTCAATAATACGCCACGAGCGATAAGCGGCTATATAAACGCTTCACGTTATCAGTATGCCGACAGTACGGTGAATTTCTGGCTCGGATTTATGCAACACAAACAAGGCGTTTATGCCGAAGCGGTCAAATACTATAAAGCCTATTTAGAGAGCGACCCCTCGAATCTGCGGGCGCAAAACGGTATAAAAGGAGCGGAATTGGCATTGCAATGGCGCAAAACTCCTACACGCTATCAGGTAACGAAGATGGAGAAGATGAATTCCCGTCGCTCGGAGTTTGCTCCCATGCTGTATGGAGCGGATTACGACCAGCTCTATTTCGCTTCCTCAAGAACAAAGGATAAGGAGGCGAAAGTGAACGCCATTACCGGACAGGTTAATAATAATTTTTTCCTTGTCAAACAAAACGAAAGCGGTAACTGGCTTGCTCCCGAAGAAATAGAAGACGGTGTAAATACCGAATTTGACGAAGGTACTCCTTCCTTCACTTCCGATGGGAATACGATGTACTATACCTATTGCTCCGAAGACCCCGAAGGGCCTCGCACGTCGGAAATTTACGTTTCCACGCGCAGCAATGCCCAATGGGGTAAAGGAACGCGCGCCACGATTGTGAAAGATTCCGTTACCGCTCTGGGGCATCCTGCCGTATCGCCCGACGGGCAATATATTTACTTCGTTTCCGACGTTGTGGGAGGATATGGAGGCAAAGATATTTTTCGCGCTCGTAGGATAGGCGCCGACTTCGGCCCGATGGAAAACCTCGGCCCTTGGATTAATACGCCCGGTGATGAGCTTTTCCCTTACGTTCGGGATTCGGTAACCTTATACTTCGCCTCCGACGGACATCCGGGCATGGGGGGGCTTGACCTTTTCAAGGCGACTTTAGACAGCGCCGGCGGATGGCAGGTGGAGAACATGAGGTATCCCATCAACTCGCCGGCCGACGACTTTGGTATCACCTTTGCCGGAAAGCGGGAGAAAGGATTTTTCAGTTCCAACCGCAACGACCTGCGCGGAAGCGATCATTTGTACAGCTTTGAGTTGCCTCTCGTTACGGTTGTGATAGAAGGCATCGTTTCCGACATAGACGAATATCCCGTGGAAGAGGCTACTGTGCGTATCGTAGGACGCGACGGGCTGAATGAAAAAGTACAGGTAAAGCGCGACGGTTCTTATCGCGTAGAGCTGGCGCGCGACGTGAGCTACGTTATGATGGCCGGCGCACGCGGATTCCTTAATCAGTATTTTGAGTTGAAGACAAGTCCGGAGGAAAAAAGCGAGACCTACATCGTAGACTTTTTCCTTTCGCCGGTGTATACTCCTGTGGTGGTAGAGAATATCTTTTATGCTTTCGACAGCGCGACGCTTCGCCCCGAATCGAAGGAAGCTCTCGACGAACTCATCAAGATGCTGAACGATAATCCCAACGTGACCATCGAAATGGGCGCTCATACCGACCGCATGGGAACGGATACATATAACGAATCGCTTGCTCAACGCCGCGCACAGTCGGTGGTAGATTACCTCATAGCCGGAGGTATTGCTCCCGAACGCCTCGAAGCCAAGGGATACGGAGAAAGTGTTCCTAAAACAATCAACAAGAAAATGGCCGGCGAATGGGATTTCCTCCACGAAGGGGATGTTTTGACCGAAGACTTTATCCTCGCCCTTACTCCCGAACAGCAGGAGGTGGCCGACCAAATCAACCGCCGTACCGAATTTAAGGTACTTCGCACCAACTATAATCTCTATTGATTACGGCCATCTATTCGGCCCGTAGGTGGACACCTTTCGATTAACGTATCCCCCACCGGAGCCTTAACGTTCCTTTCGCGCCGTGTCGAGCCGCAGAAAAACAAAAAGCAGAATGGTAAACCCTAAGAGCGATGAACCTCCGTAACTGAAAAAAGGAAGCGGAATGCCGATTACCGGCGTAATACCCGTTACCATACCGATATTAATCAGCAAATGGAAAAAGAAAATAGAAGCCACTCCGTATCCGTAAATCCGGGCAAAGGCCGTTTTCTGTTTCTCGGCCAGGTTGATAAGCCTTACAATAAAGATGGCAAAAATAATCAGCACGGCCGATGCGCCTACGAAGCCTTCTTCTTCTCCTACGGTACAGAAAATAAAGTCGGTATCTTGTTCGGGCACGTATTTTAGTTTGGTTTGCGTCCCGTTCAGAAACCCCTTCCCCAGCAATCCTCCGGAGCCTATGGCTATTTTCGATTGATTTACGTTGTATCCTGCGCCGCCGGGGTCGTCTTCCAGTCCGAGCGTTACTTTAATGCGCATCTGCTGGTGAGGCTCCAGCATTTCATTGAATACATAATCGACCGAATACAAAAAAGCTACCGATGTAACGGCAAACAAGATAATGAGCAGATAATGCCATCTCCAGTGTTTAACGGAAAGAAAAACCAAATAACCGGACGAAACGATAATCATCCCAATGGCCACCCAGACAAAATTGACCGGAATAAACAGAGAAATCAAATAAGCAACAAGGGCAACCCCTGCCGTAAAGGTCGACAGTATTTTTACATGCAGGAGATTCCGCTGCAGGATATATACCAAAATGACGCTAATCACTTGTATGAGGGAGAGCACAATCAGCTCTCCTAAAGGAGTGACATCCACCATGGTGTCCGAGAACTTCATGCTTATCACAAAAAAAGTTACGGCGCAAATCCCTGTCAGCAATACGTAGCCTGTCATTCCTTCGCGGTACAATACAAACAGGAATGCCAGAAAAACCAATGCCGACCCCATTTCTCTCTGCAACAAAACGCACAACATGGGAAGAAGCATCAGTGCCAGGATAGTCACCACGTTCTGCAACTTGGTAAGCTTGAATCCATACGAACTCATCAGTTTTGCGATAGCTAAGGCTGTGGCGAATTTGGCAAACTCGGCCGGTTGCAGGCGTATAGGGCCTAAAACAAGCCAGGAGTGAGAGCCTTTGATTTCGGGAGCGAGAAAGATGGTAACAATCAGAAGTAAAACGGAAAGTACATAGAAGAGGTTGGCAAAAACGCTGTAAAAGTTGGAGTCCAGCATCATGATGACAAATATCAGCACAAAAGACAAACAAATCCAGATAAGCTGGCTTCCGGGACGTCCGGAAGGGGAGAACCATTTTATGATTTCGTACTCGTAACTTGCACCGCAGATACTAAACCATCCGGCTGTTACCATGATTAGATACAACAAGATGGTAATCCAATCGACGGTTTTCCATGTGCTTGTTTTTCTATAAGACGACATTCCTCGGTAATAAAACGGTTTGAATAATACGTTCTTCCGTATATTTGTTTTCCGGCGATATTTCTCCCGCAAAATATTTCTGCAACATAAGCTTGGCGATGGGAACGGCATACGTCGCTCCGAATCCGGCATTTTCTACAAGTACGGAAATGGCTACTTCCGGTTTCTCGTACGGCGCAAATCCCATAAAGACGGAATGATCTTTCCCGTGCGGGTTCTGGGCTGTGCCTGTTTTCCCGCAAACGGCTATATCCGGCAGGGCTGCTCCCCGGCAAGTGCCTGCTACTACGGCGCTGCGCATGCCTTCGGCTATATATTCGTAATATTGTTTGTTTATGGTTGTATAACGCCTGTTGGTGTATAATGTATCCAATTCGTAGTCTTGTATCTTGCTTACAATATGTGGCGTGTAGAAATATCCCCGGTTTGCTATCTGGGCCGACATATTGCATATCTGAAGCGGGGTGGCAAGCACTTCTCCTTGTCCGATGGCAACGGATATAATGGTGCTGGACGACCAGCGTCCGTTGTATATCTTGTCGTACGTTTTGCTGTTGGGGATATAACCGGCTTTTTCTCCCGGCAGGTCTACTCCCAACCGGTAGCCGTATCCCATACCCACCAAATGATTTTTCCACACATCCAGTCCCTCCTGAACGGAGGCGTAATGCCGGCGACTGTCAATCATATCGCGCAATCCCCAGCAAAAATACGAGTTGCAGGAGGTGGATAGGGCCGGAATCAGACTGAGGGGAGAAGCATGTCCGTGGCAGGCCGGTTTGCCACCCAGCGCCGGATATCCGTAAGCGCAGGAATAATAGGTGTCGAGCGTAATCACGTCTTCTTGCAGGTAAATGAGTCCCATGGCCGGTTTAAAGGTAGAGCCGGGTGGGTAAATACCCATCAGGGTACGGTCGAAGAGTGGGTTCAAAGGGTCTTTTTCCAACAAGGCGTGATTCCGTCCCCGCTGACGTCCCACCAACATGCCGGGATTGAAGGTTGGCGCCGAGACCATACACAGAATTTCGCCGGTAGTGGGTTCGATCATGACGATAGAGCCTATTTTGTTTTGCATTAACATTTCTCCGTATGCTTGCAAATCCATATCCATAGAAAGCGTAAGGTTCTTGCCCGATACGGGATTCACGTCATGTTTGCCGTCTTCGTATTTGCCCTGTGTTCTTCCGTGTGCGTCGCGAAGTAGTATCTCTACTCCTTTTTCTCCTCTCAAAGCACCTTCGTAAGAACGTTCTACTCCCGAACGCCCGGAATAGTCTCCTTGCACGTAGTAATTGTCTCGTTCGATATCCTGCTTGTTTACTTCTCCGATATTACCCAGCACATGGGCGGCATTGGGGTATTCATACTCTCGGATTGTACGGTTTTGGATGTAGAAGCCCGGAAATTTATAGAGTTTTTCCTGCAAGACGCCATAATCTTGCGCCGAAAGCTGATTCATGAACACTTGCGGTACATAGGAGGAGTAACCCGGATTCAACCGGCGGTCTTTTATATCGGTAATTCGTTTGTCGAACTGTGCTTTGGTAATGCCTACCGTATTGCAGAAGTCGAGTGTATCGAAAGGTTGTATTTCTCGCATAATCAGCATCACGTCGTAAGCCGGCTGATTATATACGAGCAATTTGCCGTTTCGGTCGTAAATCATTCCTCGCGAGGGATACATGGTTTTCTTCAGGAAGGCGTTGCTGTCGGCCCAGGTCTTATAGTCGTTGTCTATTACCTGAAGAAAGAAGAGGCGGATAACAAAAATAGTTACCGATAAAATCACGGCGCCGGATATAATATAACGCCTGGTGTCTAACGAATAGTTCGGATTAGTCTTCATTAGTGCGGGTTTCTCTGTTGAAAGCTTCTACCATACATATAAAAGTAGTTGTCATCACGATGCCGGCCAGGATACGGATGGCAAGAAACAAAGGGTCGAACAAGGTGAGAGATTCTATTAGAAACAGCGAAACGTGGTGTAATAAGACAAGCACAAATGTAAAACGTATGAAATTTCCATAACCAAATGTTTTGTAAGAAGGATAAAGGTTCTCCGGCAGGTTTTCCCGCATGAAAAGCTGTATGATGTACGGACGGACAAAACCAATCAACGTACATGCGGCTGTGTGCATCCCCGATGTATTGGATAATGCATCGATAACTAATCCTAAAAGAAAGGACAGAAAAGTAATCTGCACGGAAGAGTATCCTATGGGTAATTTGATGATAAAATAGATGTACAGGAAGGGAGTTACCAAACGGAGGAAATGGATGTTGTTCAAGATTAGTACTTGCACCAGTACTAATACCACAAAGTAAAGCAAGCCCCGGACGATGTTAATCATTGCTCTTTGCCTCCTCTTCTATTTGTATTTGTTCGTTCTGACGGTAATTCTTTATGACCATCACGCTGCTCAACCGGTGAAAATCGGCGGCTAATTTCACCGTCAGCGAATAAAAATTATCATCCCGCTGCCGTTCGAAGGATGAAACGTTTCCTACCATGATTCCTTCGGGGAATATGGCAGAAAAACCGCTTGTCACGATGGTATCTCCTTCTTTAAATTCTACATGCCGGGGCAACTCGTCTAATTTAGCATACCGGGTGCTGCGACCATCCCAGCTCATCGAACCAAAATAACTACTTCCCAATACTTTGCAACTCAAACGGAATTTGGGATTCAGCAAAGGGATAATTACCGAATAATGGTTGGAAACCGTCGAAACAATCCCTACCACGCCATCTTCGGATACGACTCCCATATCCGGCGATATGCCGTCTTCGCTTCCTTTGTCGATTGTAATATAATTGGAAAGATACGTTACACTATTGTTTACCACCTTGGCTGTAATTACATTGTAAGGAAATTCCCGCATCGGATTGCTGATAAAACCACGGAAGGAAACCGTGTCGGCTATCATGGTTTCTACTTGTCTCTGCAAACGCAGTAATGCGATCTCCAATTGTCCGTTGCGTTCTATCAAGGCTCTGTTTTTTTCTCGCAGATTAAGATAAGACGTAACAGAACCGGAGAGGGAAACAATGTTCGCTGTTACAACATTTGCTGTACTTAGTATTACGCTTTGTTGATATGCATTATTGTGATAAATAAACATAAAGGATACTACTTCGAGCAATAAAAACAAGAACCAATGCCTTTTCCCGATAAGAAAATCAAGTAGCCGACGCATAAAAAACTTTCGTGTATGTCTTTACCGGATGAGGAAATTAAATTTGTCGATGTTCTTCAACGCAATACCCGTTCCTTTGGCTACTGCGTGTAAGGGGTCTTCTGCAACGTGGAACTGTATATTGATTTTTTCCGTCAGTCGCTTGTCCAATCCTCTCATCAGAGCGCCTCCGCCGGCTAAGTAAATGCCGTTTCGTACAATATCGGCATAGAGTTCGGGCGGTGTTTGTTCTAAAGCGCTTAGGATGGCGGCTTCCATCTTCGACAGTGATTTTTCCAAGCAGTGTGCTATTTCCTGATACGAGACGGAAACTTCCATTGGAAGAGCTGTCATCTGATTCGGTCCGTGTACGATGTAATCTTCGGGTGGATTGTCGAGGAATGTCAACGCCGACCCTACGTTTATTTTAATCTGTTCGGCTGTCCGTTCGCCCACTTTCACGTTGTGCTGCCGGCGCATATATTCCATAATATCGGCCGTCAGGTCGTCGCCCGCTATGCGGATGGATTTGTTCGATACGATGCCTCCCAGCGAGATAACGGCAATTTCGGTTGTTCCTCCGCCTATATCCACCACCATGTTTCCTTCGGGCGCTTCCACATCTATACCGATACCGATAGCGGCAGCCATGGGTTCGTATATCATATAGACGTCTCGTCCGCCGGCGTGTTCGGCGGAATCGCGCACGGCGCGTAGTTCTACTTCCGTGCTGCCGGAAGGAATGCATACCACAATTCGCAGGGTGGGAGAGAACCAACGGTTCTTTGAACCTATCATCTTAATCATGCCGCGTATCATTTGTTCGGCGGCGAAGAAGTCGGCTATTACTCCGTCTCGCAACGGACGAATGGTTCGGATATTATCGTGTGTTTTACCATGCATCTGACGCGCTTTTTCTCCTACGGCCAATACCCGGTCGGTTCGTCTGTCTAAAGCTACTACCGACGGCTCGTCTACCACAATTTTACCGTTGCAAATGATTATGGTATTGGCTGTGCCTAAGTCCATCGCTATTTCTTGTGTCAATGAAAATAATCCCATGTAGTTCGTGTTTTTTAAGCATTAATGTTTGAAGTGACGGATACCCGTCTTAACCATTGTTATACCGTGTTTATTACAATAATCAACCGACAATTTGTCGTTTATGGAGCCTCCCGGCTGAACGGTAGCTGTAATACCGGCCCTCCCGGCAATTTCTACGCAGTCGGGGAAGGGGAAGAAAGCATCCGAAGCCATAACGGCTCCCGACAGGTCGAAATGGAAAGTCTGTGCTTTTTCTATCGCCTGCTTCAGAGCATCAACTCTCGAAGTCTGACCTACTCCGCTTGCACAAAGCTGTTTGTTTTTCACCAGCGTGATGGCGTTCGACTTGCTGTGTTTTACTATTTTATTGGCAAACAGCAAATCTTCCGTTTCGCGTGGTGTGGGATAGGTGTCGGTCATGGCCGTCAAGTCGTTTACTTTCTGGATGCTCAGGTCTTTATCTTGCATCAGCACTCCGTTCAAGAGCGAACGGTATTGAACGGGCGATGTTTTCACCTCTTTACGAATCAGAATGATGCGGTTCTTTTTTTGCATCAATATTTCTAAGGCGTCGGTATCGTAATCGGGGGCGATGATGATTTCGAAGAATATTTTGTTTATCTCTTCGGCCACTTCTTTGTCTATGTTGGCATTGGTAATCAGTATGCCTCCGAAGGCCGAAACAGGGTCGCCGGCTAAGGTGTCTTTCCAGGCTTCAAGCACGGTGGAGCGCGAGGCTATGCCGCAGGCGTTGTTGTGCTTGAGGATGGCGAAGGTTAATTCGTTAAATTCGTCTATCAGGTTTATCGCCGCGTCGATATCCAGCAGGTTGTTGTAGGATATTTCTTTTCCGTGAATCTGGTCGAACGCCTTTTCAAAGGCTCCGAAGAACCAGGCTTTCTGATGGGGGTTTTCGCCGTAGCGCAGGTGCATTGGCGTATCAACGGCCATGCGGAAGGCCGACTCTTCTCCGTTGTCGAAATAGTTGAATATCGCCGTGTCGTAACCCGATGATATGGCAAAGGCTTCTTTGGCAAACCAGCGACGGTCTTCCAGGGTTGTTTCCGCTCCTTTCTCTTCCAGTATGTGTAACAGGGGTATGTACTGCGCTTTCGAGGCTACGACTACAACGTCTTTGTAGTTTTTGGCTGCGGCGCGTATCAACGAGATGCCTCCTATATCTATTTTTTCGATTATGGACGTTTCTCCGGCGCCGGAGGCAACGGTTTGTTCAAAGGGATAAAGGTCTACAATTACCAGGTCTATTTCGGGGAGGTTGTATTCTGTCAGTTGCTGTTGGTCTGTTTCGTTTTCTCTGCGGGCAAGGATGCCGCCAAACACTTTCGGGTGGAGTGTTTTGACGCGCCCTCCCAGAATGGAAGGGTATCCTGTATGGTCTTCAACGCTTTCGCACGGCAAGCCCAATGATTCTATAAACACTTGGGTTCCTCCTGTAGAAACTAAACGAACTCCTTCCTCGTGAAGTTTTCTTACTATTTCGTCCAATCCCTCTTTGTGATAAACAGAAATTAGGGCGCGTTTTACGTGCTTTGTCGCAGTCATTTATTATATATAAATATTATTTAGCCGTACAAAAGTAAGTAATTATTTTATTTGTACTGTATCCACTTGAGTATTTCCTTCAAACTGGGTTTCTTTCCGTACATAAGGATGCCTATGCGATATATCTTGGCCGAAAGCCAAACGATGCCGAATGCGGTGATGTACAGTAAAAGGATAGAGAGTAATTTCTCCCATAGCGGAATTTCGAACGGGAGGCGAACCATCATGACCATCGGCGACGTGAAGGGTATCAGCGAACACCAGAAGGCTAAGGGGCCGTCGGGATTTTCGATGCTGTATATGCCGGCATAGAGAGCGAATACGACGAAAATCATAATCGGAGTCATAAATTGTTGCGTGTCTTCCTGCTGACTTACACTCGATCCGATGGCGGCAAAAACGGATGCATACAGCAAATAACCTCCGATGAAATAGATAACAAAGAAAAAGCCTATCTCCGCAAAGTTTATCGAGCTAAGCACCTGATATATTTTCTCGTTTGCGCCTTCCATTTGCATCGGTATGGCGGGCGTTTGCAGGGCTATTCCCTGTTGTAAGGCCGAAGGGTCGACGCCTCCTCCACCCATAAAGAACATTCCGACGAAGAGCAGGCAACTTGTCATCACTCCCCACAAAAACAATTGCGTAAGACCTACGAAGCCCAGCGCTATGATTTTACCCATCATCAGGTCGAACGGACGGACGGATGATACCATCAGTTCTACAATCCGGTTGGTTTTTTCTTCCAATACTCCTTGCATCACCATGCTTCCGTACATGAGGATGAACATATAAATAATGAGTGTAGATGACATTCCTACAATGGAGGCAATCTGGGCCGAGGAGGCGCTTTCTTTTCCGTCGTCGCTCCATTTGATGGTTCGGACGCTGAAGTTTACTTGGCTGTCTGCTATGATTTCCTTCAGATTGGGGATATCGAAGGTGGCCAGCTTGTCGTTTTCCAATTGGCGGACGAGGGTTTGATTCACCAACCGACTCAGGTCGCCCGGTATTTGTTTTTCCGAATAGAGGGTGGCGGCTTCCGGGTTTTCGAGCAGATTGTCGGTTATGCTTAATATGGCGAAGACTTCTTTGTCGGGGTTGTTGCGATAATCGTCCAGCGATTTTTCGCTGCCGACAAACCGGTAGCTCTCCGTGTCTTGAAACAAGGGTATGTACGTTCCCGTCGAATCTATGATTACAACATTGCGCACTTCGCCGCTCTTAATTTGAGCCAGCCACAGAGGGAGTAAAATGATGGCTACCATCAGAAACGGCATGAGTAACGTGAGTAGAAGAAACGACTTCTTGCTTACCCGTCTCAGATATTCTCTTTGGATAATAATTCCTATCTTATTCATACGTGTATGGTTTTGTACCGGATACGGTGTTGATAAATATTTCGTTCATGGAGGGCAATTCTTCTGCGAAGGAGAAGATTTCACAACACTTGCCCAGTTCGGCCAACAGAAAAGAGTTGCTTACCTTCTGTTTTTTGCGGATGCACAGTAGCGACATCCCCTCTTCTTGGCTTTCGCTCAGGATGGAGTAATATTCCGAGGTACGGTTCAGGTTGTCTTCTCGGTCGAAAGATACCGTGAGGCGGAAGATATTGCTCTTGAATCGTTCGCGTATTTCTTTTACTCCACCTGTGAGGACTACCTCGGAACTGTTTATCAACGCAATTTCGTCGCATATTTCTTCTACGGAAGCCATGTTGTGGGTAGAAAATATGATGGTTTTGCCCAGCGCCTTCAGTTCCAGAATTTCTTGTTTCAGCCGGTTGGTGTTGATGGGGTCGAATCCGCTGAACGGTTCGTCGAAAATGAGCAGTTGAGGTTCGTGTATCACCGTGATAATAAACTGAACCTTCTGCTGCATGCCTTTGGAGAGTTCTTCCAGTTTCCGGTTCCACCACGACATGATTTCAAATTTCTCGAACCATCCCGTGAGGCGTTTCTTGGCCTCGGAATACGAAAGACCTTTCAGTTGGGCCAGATAGATGGCTTGTTCGCCCACTTTCATTTTTTTGTACAATCCCCGTTCTTCGGGCAGGTAGCCGATACGGTAGATGTCGTCGGGGAGCGACTCGCGGCCGTTGAATAGTACCCGTCCGCTGTCGGGAGCCGTAATCCGGTTGATGATGCGTATCAACGTGGTTTTGCCTGCTCCGTTGGGGCCGAGTAGTCCGAATATTTTTCCTTCAGGCACTCGGATGCTTACTTTGTGGAGGGCTAAGTGTCCGGAAAATTGTTTTACTACATCTTCTGTTTCTAAAAAGTTCATACGGTTTTTATTTAGTTACATTTTTAATATAATACGTTCTCCTATCATTTTATTCAGATTTTTCTTGATAACATTCAGTTCGTCTTGTTCCTGCATAAGGGGGATAACTTGTTCCATATCGCCGGTTTGTTGCAGTTCCTTTATCCGGTGAGCGATGTCGTTTATTTTTTGCCGGATGCAGGCGTCTTTAAATCCCAACAAATCGCGGGGCACTAATTGAAGCAACAGGTCTTCTTCCAATTTTATTTCCCGAAACTTGGCATGATATTTACTTAGTTGATACTTTTCGCTGATTAAGTCGGTCGCCGTTTTGCCTACGAGGGCTTCCATGTGATACAAGAAATACTTCGAGGCCACAAAGTTTTCTTCCCCGCAGTGCATGGCCGCTTCGTCGAGCATGGTTTTGTACAGAGGGTTGAGAAACGTCATATCGTCTTGTTCCAATTCGGAACGGATATATTGGGCCACATAAATTCGTATTTCTTCGTTTGTCTGTTCGTCGGTATAACTGTACAATACCCGTTCGCCATACCGCACCACGTAGCGTAGCAGGGCTAATTCTTCGGCTTCAAAGGGCGAACGTGCGGTTGATGTGCCGTTGGCCGGCATCGCCGCAGGAGGAAGAGACGAAGGCTGGTTTTGCTCCACGCCGGCGGGTTGCGTTGCGCCGGTTTCCGGGGATGGGTGCGAGGAAGCGGGGCGTTTCTCTTCCCGGCTCAGGAGGATTTGGTTTACTTTGGCGAGCAAATCTTTTTCGCCGATTTCCATCATGCTGCTACATTCGCGGATGTAAAGGGCGCGCAGGATGCTGTCGGGGATAAGGGCGATGGTGCGAATCACGTCGTTAATCAGCGCCGCGCGTTTGATAGGGTCGCCGGCAGCGTCGCTAAGCAGTAGTTTGGTTTTAAAACGGACAAAGTCTGTTTCGTTTTGCCGGATAAAATCCGCAAACTGTGTTGCATTGTGTCCGCGGGCGTAAGAATCGGGGTCTTCTCCGTCGGGTAGCAGAACCACTTTCACGTTCATGCCTTCTTCCAGCAGCAGGTCGATACCCCGCAGGGCGGCTTTGATACCGGCGGCATCGCCGTCGTAGAGAACGGTAATGTTTTCGGTAAAGCGATGAATCAAACGTATCTGCGGCAGCGTGAGCGCCGTGCCCGACGAGGCTACTACGTTTTCTATCCCGGCCTGATGCATCGAAATGACATCCGTATAGCCTTCCACCAAATAGCAACGGTCTGTTTTCACGATTTGGCTTTTGGCGAAGAAGATACCGTACAGTTCGTTACTTTTGTGATACACCTCGCTTTCGGGCGAGTTGATGTACTTCGCCGTCTTCTCGTCTTTTTTGAGTATCCTTCCGCCAAAGGCTACCACTTTCCCGCTCAGGCTATGGACGGGAAACATCACCCGTCCCCGGAAGCGGTCGTTTACGTTTCCGTTTTCGTAGGCGATAACCAATCCGGTTTTTTCGAGAAATTCTTTTTTATAGCCGCTCCGGGTGGCCTGTTTGTACAGCGCATCCCATTCGTCGAGACTGTACCCAAGCTGGAATTTGCGAATCATGTCGTCCCGGAATCCTCGTTCTCTGAAATAGCGCAGGCCCACGCTGGCTCCTTCCCGATGTTCCCAAAGCTGAGTGGAAAAATAATTTTGCGCCCAGTTGTTGACGATAAACATACTTTCCCGGTCGCTCCGGATGGCTTTTTCCTGGTCAGTCAGTTCTTTTTCCCGGACCTCTATATTGTATTTTTTTGCCAGATAGCGCAAAGCGTCGAAGAAGTCGAGTTGCTCATGTTGCATGATAAAATTAACCGGCGCGCCTCCGCCTCCGCAGGCAAAACATTTGCAGATATTTTTGGATGGCGATACGTAGAACGATGGCGATTTATCGGCATGAAAGGGACATAGACCCACAAAATTAACGCCTCGCCGGCGAAGGGTAACAAAATCGGATACTACATCTACAATGTTTGCAGCGTCTCTTATCCTATCTATCGTAGCTTGGTCTATCATTTCCCGTTTCGTTTTTGCAGAGTTACAAAAATAATATAATTTCCGGAAATTTGCACGGCTGCGAAAAGGCTCGCATATCCTCTGCCGCAAAATTCCGGAGCCTCCGTCCCGACCTCGGGCAAGTCCCCGAACAGCGTAGATGCCTCCGTCCCGACCTCGGACAAGTTCACGAACAACGTGGATGCCTCCATCCCGACCTCGGGCAAGTTCCCGAACAACGTGGATGCCTCCGTCCCGACCTCGGGCAAGTTCCCGAACAACGTGGATGACATCGTCCCGACCTCGGGCAAGTTTCCGAACAACGTAGACGACATCGTCCCGACCTCGGGCAAATCCCCGAACAACGTGGGCGACATCGCCCCAAATTGGGACGGAGGCTCTTTTTTTTGGGATAAAGGGTGTTTGAATGTGTTTATCACACCGGGTTGATGCGGGATTTAAATTTTTCCAGTTCTTTTTTCTGCTCCTCCAGCGCTTTCATTTGCTCTTCGATTACTTTATCCTTCGCATCGAGCGCCTTGTCTTTCGCATCCAGCGCTTTGTCTTTCGCATCGAGCGCTTTGTCTTTTTCTTCGATTACTTTATCTTTCTCCTCGAGCGCTTTCTCCTTTTCTTCAATCACTTTCGAATATATTTCTTTCGCTTCATCTTTTCCATCATCTTTGGCAGTGTTTATTTGGCTACGTTCATGACTTTTTATGTCTTCTATGTAATCGTAA
>JAISZY010000210.1 GCA_031284375.1 Tannerellaceae bacterium
CCGACCACACGCCCCCCAGACGCGTACTCTAAACCTGGCTGAGCTACACCCCGATTTTTCGGACAGCAAAGATATACGTTTTCGATTATATTCCAAAAGATTCACGGTAAAAATCTAAGGATTCCCATATAAGTTCTTTATTGACCGACCGGTTTATGTGTATTTGGCCTATGTCGGACAAGAGGGTGAAGTTGATAATGCCGTTTTCGTTCTTCTTGTCGTGCGTCATCCATTCGTATAGACTATCGTAAGCTTTGCAATCAAAGAAAAAAGGAGGATAATATTCTTTTATATAATGTATTGTCTGAGTAAGTTTGTCCGTAGGGAAACCGCACTGCTTATATGAAAGATATAATTCGCATACGATTCCTACGGCTACGGCATGACCATGTAATAAAGGTGTATCCGTCTTGAAAGAAAGACTTTCGATAGCATGTCCTACGGTATGCCCAAAGTTTAATGCTTTCCGGATTCCTTTTTCTTTGGGATCCTCTTCTACAATACGCTCCTTTATTGCTACCGATTGAGCTACCATCCGATTCAGAAGGGCGTAATCTACCGGTTTGCTTAAATCGAATGATAAGACCGAAGCATATGTTTCCATAGAGCTAATCAGTGCATGTTTCATCATCTCGGCATATCCGGAGAGGAGGTTATTCCAGTCTAAGGTGCGGAGGAAAGAAGAATTAATAAATACGCAGACGGGAGGATAGAAGGAGCCTATCTCGTTCTTCAATCCGTTGAAGTTGATGCCTGTCTTCCCTCCTACGGCAGCGTCGACCAATGCCATCAGGGTGGTGGGGATATTCAGTGTTTGCAGTCCCCGCTTGAAGGTTGCGCCTGCAAAACCGCCCAAATCGGTTATCATACCTCCTCCCAGGTTAATCAGTAAGGAATTACGGGAAGCGCCTTCGTTGGATAATATTTGCCAAACGGCGGATAATTGTTCCTGATTCTTATGGACGTCGCCGGAGAGTATGCAGATGAGACGGGCGGCTTGTAGAACGGATATATCTTTTATGAGCGGGTAACATTTTTCCTTTGTATTCGTATCTGTAAGGATAAACAACTTGTCGTACTTCAAGGTAGACAGGAAGCGCTCCAAGTCTGTTTTCAAATCGTTTGATATAATTACTTTCTGCTCAGACATCATTTATTTCAATCCTAAAGATTCCATCACGGCTTCGGTGGCAGCCGATAATCCGTCGATATATTTCCCTCCGGCAGTAGCAAAATGAGGTTGCCCTCCTCCTCCTCCATGTATATGATAGGCTGCGTTTTTCACCAATTGAGCAGCATTGTATCCCTCGGCTACCAAGGCGTTGCTGAGCATAACCATCAGGGTGCATTTGGATTCTTCTATCAAACCGGCAACAAAAGCAACGCGTTCTTCCGATTCGCTTCTAATCTGAAAAGCTACATCTTTCATAAAATCCGCATGTCCTTTGCCGGTGTATTGAATTACTTTAACTCCATTCCATTCAACGGCTCTCGACAGGATTTCTTTTTTCAGTTGTACAACTCGCTCTTTGGCGTAGACTTCCAACTGCTTTTTCATATCCGCATTTTCGTCAATTGATTTTTTGATGGTTTGTATCAGGTTCGGGACATTGTTCACCAGCGAGCGCAGTTCGCGAAGAATATCCTGCTGGATAAAAAAGTAATTCTCGGCCGCTTCGGCTGTTATGGCTTCCATACGACGCACGCCGGCGGCTATGGAACTTTCGGCTATGATGCGGAGCGTACCTATCATCCCGGTGGAAGGAATATGCGTTCCCCCGCACAATTCGACGGAATTACCGTATTTCACCACCCGTACTTCTTCACCATACTTCTCGCCGAACAAAGCCATTGCTCCCATTTCTTTCGCCTGAGCTATCGGCAACGAGCGATGTTCTTCCAGTTTGAAGTCCGCACGTATCTTCTCGCCTACCAGACATTCTATTTTACGCAATTCCTGATCGGTAACTTTCCGGAAATGAGAGAAGTCAAACCGAAGAGCTTCGGGCGACACATACGACCCTCGTTGTTCTACATGCGTACCCAGTACTTCGCGGAGCGCTTCGTGCAACAGATGGGTGCCGGAATGATTACACTCGCACTGGAGGCGTTTTTTCTTGTCTATCCGGACGATGAATGTAGTTGTCAGGTCGGCCGGCAATTTTTCCGTCAGGTGGACGGAAAGGTTATTTTCGCTTTTGGTATCTATAACAACTATTTTTTCATTCTCCGAGATAAGCCATCCCGTATCGCCTACCTGCCCGCCTTTTTCGGCATAGAAAGGTGTCCGGTTCAGTACAATCTGATAGAGTTCCTTGTTTTTCTGCTTTATTTTCCGGTAGCGAAGTATTTCGGCTTCCGATTCGAAGAAATCATATCCGACAAACTGACTATCTCCTTCTTTCAATACCACCCAGTCGCCCGTTTCGACGGCTGCGGCGTTGCGGGCGCGCTCCTTTTGCTTCTGCATTTCAACGTTAAATGCATCCATCTCCGCCTTCATTCCGTGTTCGCGGAGGATGAGTTCGGTCAGGTCTAAGGGGAAGCCAAAGGTATCGTACAGGGTAAAAGCATCTACCCCGCTCAGTACTTGCTCTCCGGCAATTTTCGCTTCTTCTATTTTTCTATCGAGCAGACGGATGCCCGTTTCCAAGGTGCGGAGGAAGGATTCTTCTTCTTCCTGCATCACCTTTTCTATCAGTGTTTGCTGTTCCTTTAGTTCGGGATAGGCATCGCCCATTGTGTCTATCAATACAGGGAGAAGGCGATACATAAAGGCTTCGCGACGTTCAAGAAAAGTATATCCATAACGAACGGCCCGGCGCAAGATACGGCGAATTACATACCCGGCTTTAGCGTTTGAGGGTAATTGTCCGTCGGTAATCGAAAACGCAATGGTACGAATATGGTCGGCTATCACACGCATGGCCACATCTTTTTGCTTGTTCTCTCCATACACAAAACCGGTTAACGTGGCTATGCGCTGAATGATGGGCTGAAAGACATCGGTGTCGTAGTTCGATGTCTTTCCTTGTATGGCCATACAAAGTCGTTCAAATCCCATGCCGGTATCTATCACCTTGGCCGGTAGCGGCTCGAGCGACCCGTCGGCTTTCCGGTTATATTGCATAAATACCAGATTCCATATTTCAATTACCTGCGGATGATCTTTGTTCACCCATTCGGCTCCGCTCGTAAGGCGGCGTTCTTCTTCGGGGCGAAGGTCTATGTGTATTTCGGAACAAGGACCGCAGGGACCGGTATCGCCCATTTCCCAAAAATTATCTTTTTTACTCCCGTTCAAAACATGCGTATCGGGGAGGTGTTTACTCCAATAGTCGGCCGCTTCCGCATCGCGTTCAAGCTTTTCGGCCTTGTTCCCTTCAAATATAGTGGCATACAAGCGTTCGGGGTTTAGCTGCAAAACGCCGGTGAGGTATTCCCAAGCCCAGTCAATGGCTTCGCGCTTGAAATAATCGCCAAACGACCAATTGCCGAGCATCTCGAACATGGTATGATGGTAGGTATCATGACCTACTTCTTCCAAGTCGTTGTGCTTTCCACTTACCCTCAAGCATTTTTGCGAATCGGCTACACGCAGATACCTCGCGGGGACATTACCTAATATAATATCTTTGAACTGATTCATTCCCGCATTGGTAAACATCAACGTCGGGTCTCCCTTGATTACCATCGGGGCAGAAGGCACAATCTGATGCTGTTTGGAGGCAAAAAAAGCCTTAAACGATTCGCGGGTTTCTTTAGCTGTTAACATAAACATTTAATGTATAGTACTCGTTAATAATCTGAAAAACAATTTGCAAAAGTATAGTAATTTATTATTTTTGCGACGATTTGCAAACAAAATATTCTAATGGGACTATTTAAATCGCGAAAATCCTACTATATATACGACCCGAACACTCTCAGTTACGAGCGTGTATATCTGTCTTTTAAAGACCGAGTATTTGTGGCTGTACGCCATTTAAGCATGGGAATTGTGATTGCTGTTGTGATTTATTTCACATTCACACGTTTCTTCGACTCGCCGATGGAGGCGCAATTACGCAAAGAAAACCACCTGCTCCAAACACAATATGAAGTACTTTCTCTGCGAATGAACGAATCCTTTTCCATATTGAACGAGATTCAGCAGCGGGACGAGAATCTATACCGCGCCATTTTTCAGGTGGAATCCATACCGGAAGCCATCCGTAAGGCAGGTGTGGGAGGAGCCAACCGGTACGAACATCTGATGACGTTGTCCAACCCCGATTTAGTTGTGGCCACTACACAGAAAATGGACATACTGAAAAGACAGCTCTACGTACAATCCAATTCGCTGGAAGAATTAGTAAATATAGGGAAAACCCAGGAAGAAAGATTAAAATGTATCCCGGCCATCCAGCCCATAGCCAACAAAGAACTCAAACGCATGGCTTCCGGATATGGGATGCGTATACACCCCATTTACCGTATTCCCAAATTCCATTCCGGCATGGACTTTTCCGCCCCGATAGGCACGGATATATACGCTACGGGAAATGGCGTGGTGGTTTTTTCCGGTTGGAAACAAAACTACGGGATTTGTATCACCGTAGATCATGGATTCGGATACCAAACCTTGTATGGACACATGAGCAAAGCAGATGCACGGGTGGGGCAGAAAGTAACCAGAGGCGAAGTGATTGGGTATGTAGGAAACACGGGCCTATCCACGGGGCCTCACCTGCATTATGAAGTGATAGTGAGAGGAAGACATGACGATCCGTCCAAATACTACTTCATGGACCTCTCTCCCGAAGAATACGAACAAATGATTCAGCTTGCCGAAAATCACGGACAGGTGATGGATTGACCCACGCGCCGGCTACGCTATGGCTATCAAGAAAGACAAAAACACAAAGCTGTATTATTCCATCAGCGAAGTTGCAGAGATGTTTCATTTGAAAGAATCCACCCTCCGTTTCTGGGAAAAAGAATTTGACACCATTTGTCCGAGAACAAATGCCAAAGGGGTTCGATTTTACAAGCAAGAAGACATCAACAACATACGTTTGATTCATTATCTGGTAAAAGAACAGGGTTTGACGCTGGCCGGCGCCCGGAAAAAATTAAAGGTCAATAAAGATAGCGTCACCCGGCAAGAAGAAATCGTAAACAGACTGAAACTAATCAAAGAAAAATTATTGTCTCTAAAAGCTGCGTTCGACGCCATCGACGCAGCAAAATAAATCCTGTATTCTCACATGGATTCCCTCTGTATCGAACCATAGTTGAATGGGAGAACCCGAGCTAATAAATACATCGTATTACCATATCCGTGTCTGAATATTCGGCCTACTAACTTCTGCAAGAAGAGAAAAGTCTGAACTCCCGGTGGAGTATCGGCATGAAGAACCTGCTGTACCGTGTACCGGAATTGAAAAAAACCACGACCGCTGATGATTACAAAATTCCTCCTACTAAAGTGAAGGAGATAGAACGTGAAGCGGACGACTTACTGTCGTAAGTGCAGTTGTTTTTCAACAATTCTTAAGTATAACATCCGCTATTTCACTACATTTGCACAATCATTTAATATAGTTTCAACCATGAAAAAACGAATTGCCTTTTATTTTCTTGCAGGTATTTTGTGTATTGCTTGTGCCGATAAAGCGAACATTGAAATAACAAACCTGCGCAGTGAATACAGCATTAACCCACAAGGGATTGACCATGCGCCCCGGCTTAGCTGGAATCTGTCTTCCGATAGCCGAAATCTTTTACAAACAGGATACCAAATCTTGGTTGCGTCTTCTTTGGAGAAATTGAATAGCGGACAAGCCGATTGCTGGGATAGCGGACAAGTCGATTCCGACGAATCTATCAACATACCCTACGAGGGTCTGTCGCCGGAAAGCCGTACAACCTATTACTGGAAAGTCCGAGTAACCACCAGCCAAGGCATCTCCCGATGGAGCGAACCGGCCTGTTGGAGCATGGGACTAACCCAACAAGCCGATTGGAAAGCCCAATGGATAGGATTGGACAAAAGTTTTCCGCAAGACGTTCTGACCGGTAAAACAAGGTTGGCCGCACGTTATTTCAGAAAAGATTTTAACCTCGAAGACAAAGCCATCCATAAAGCAACCTTATATATTTCCGGATTGGGTTTCTACGAAGCGTTTATCAATGCGACAAGAATCGGAGAGCAAGTCTTGTCGCCCACGCCTACCGATTACTCGAAAGTTATTAAATACAACACCTTCGATGTTACTTCCCTGCTCACGGAGGGCAACAATGCGGTGGGCGTCGTACTGGGAAACGGCAGGTTTTTCTCCATGAGGCAAGAGAACGTACGCCATTTCGGATTCCCTAAAATGATTCTGCAACTGGAA
>JAISZY010000261.1 GCA_031284375.1 Tannerellaceae bacterium
CAAAGCGCGTCATGGTTTCCTGCGGCCAATTATCGCCGTTGTAATCTACCACCACAAGGGTGTAGGGACGGAAGTCGATAATAAAACCCGACATGTCTTGCCCTTTTTCGGGCGAAATAATAAAATCGACGGAGAACAGGCCGGAATTTTCCAGAATATCCTTTATCACCAGATGACTCACCTGCCAGTTGTGGTTGTTCTGGCCGGTAATGATTAACGTCCTGACAGGTTTGCGTGCCGATACAACGCAAGTAAACAGAATGGCTGCCAGCAATAAAAAAAATTTGGTCACTATGGAACGTTTCATGATATGTATGCGTATTATTCGATTTATATTCGGTGGGCAAATGTAGTAAATTGAATTGGATTATCTACTTTTGCATCCCTTATTTATCGAATTTATTATCTTATGAGATATTTTTTCATTCTTTTATCAAGCATCTTGCTATTGTTCTCTTTCCGGGTTGCAGCCCAAACCGAGGGGGATTGGCGCGATAAAATGCTGCTTCTTGTGTACGCTCCCCGCTATTTCGGGCCTAATGCGTTTCCCCTACCGGAGCTGCGTTCCGGAAAAGCGCCCGTACGCTACGAAGTAGAAATGCGCGGGGAATATCATGCTTATTCGGGCGATAAAACCCAGGATTTGTTCCTCCGCGCTCTTCTGCCCATCGTAAAAGGGCGAGCCGGGATAGAAATTCGCTTCGTCGCCCTGGAAAAATACAAGCTTACGCCCGAAACGCGCGACGAACGGAATGCCGCGGAAACGGAATGTCCGCCCAACGAAAAATACAACGGCGACCTGACCATTAGCGCGTTCTACCAATTGCTGCGGAGCGAAAAATGGGCGGATGCCCTGTTTGGCCTCCATCTCAAAACCGCAACCGGCGGACGTCTGTGCGATGCTCGTTTCACAGACGCCGCCACCTACTGGGTAGACCTTACCGCCGGCAAAGACCTCCTGAAAAGCAAAAACCAACGCTACGCTCTGCGCCTGCAAGCCCTGGCCGGCTTCTACTGCTGGATGACCAACGATATGATACACCGGCAAAACGACGCCTTCCTCTACGGAGCAGGTCTGACGGGTATCTTCCGTCCTTTTGAATTTTCTTCCTCCCTTGCCGGCTTTTCCGGATACAAGAACAATGGAGACCATCCGCTTCTCTGGCGCAATAACCTGCAATTTGAATACCGCAACCACATCCTTAGCTTCCATTACGTGCACGGCATGAAGGACTCCCTGTACGAGACCTACTCTGCCGGTTATATCTTCCGGTTTTGAAAAGGTTGCGTAAAAAAAATGCCGGGTTTTCGTTTGTAAAGACGAAAACCCGGCGTTTTTTACACAGCCTCTATGCTATCAACCGATAATGATAGCTTCGGGAATCCCTTTCGGCCCCTCTTTGCCATGGCTATTGGAATAGCGGGCATAGATATGGGCCTGTTTCGCCGTTTGTTCGATAGGAAATTCGAGCACATGGTGGCAATTGGACGAAAACTCCATTTTCCGGTATTCGCTTTCGCTCTTTGGCTCTTCATTCACTTCGGTAACGGCCAGATAGATGTTACTACCGGCGGCATACTGCGGCTTTTTTTTCTTGCCGGTTTTGCTGTCCAGCACTTCTACTTCGTACCTACCCACGCCAACCTGCCGGATGGTGATGGTAGGAACCGTATCCGGAACACCTTCCGGCGTACGGGTTGGGTCGTGTTTCTTGATGCCAAACACTTCGAGGTCGGCAGTCGGAACGGCCGAGTTGTAACGAATGTTTTCATTCAAGAATACGCGCCATGCCGCTTCGAGTTTTTTGCGTATCTCGTCCCTATCGCGACGCGCCCCGGTCGTTGCCGTATCGGGGTTTGCAGCCTTCGCTTCCGCCGTGATATAGGCGTTCAGAATCGGGGTAATTACGGACAATTTCTTATCCGGAATACCGTACAGAGTCAGGTTTGCGGAGGCCTTGTCGTAGGCGGTGTTGATGTACTGCAAAAAATCGGCTTGCGGAGAAGGAAAATTACTTTCCGACATAATCTTGCAATTTTAATTGTTTATACTTATACATCTTTAGTGTTATAAAATCTTTCTGCAAATTTCTATATTTTTTTTCATATCGAACAACAATATTGGCAAAAAAGTTATCAACCTCCTCCGAACAAGCATGGATAACGATTCGCTATCCATCCCATACCCTTCTTTCCGGAAATGGCTCCTTGGGAGAAGAACAACCCCTTTCTCCCTAAGCAAACGTCCTTGGGAATGAAGCGACCTCCCCCATCCATATACCTGAATTACTTTAGGTTAAAGCATTCTTTATATAGGAAAATCTATCTTGGAGATAATTACTCGGAAAATTGGAGTAATTACTCGGAAAATTGGAGTAATTACTCGGAAAATTGGGGTAATTACCCGGAAAATCGGGGTAATTACCCGGAAAATCGGGGTAATTACCCGGAAAACCGGGGTAATTACCCGGAAAACCGGGGTAATTACCCGGAAAATTGGGGTAATTACCCGGAAAATTGGGGTAATTACCCGGAAAATCGGGGTAATTACTCGAAAAATATAAAAAACAATTCCTATATTTGCATCCTCAAACCATTAAATATGGATAATATGGCCGAAAGTATTTTTCCACGACCCATTGCCGGTTTTACGGAATACATGAAAATCGCTTATAGTAAAGCGCAGGTTAATTTGCAGACATACCACATTGCGCCGGATAAGCTGGCGGTTATCTCGCCGCTCTACAACACGTATGTGCAGGCGGAAGCCGTGGCGGCCAATCCCGATACGGCCACTTCCGGCGCACGACGCACGCGGGACGAGGTCCGAAAAACACTCGAATCGGTATGGCGACAGTTCCTCAACGAAAATATCCGTTACAACTCGGCCGTTCCCGTGGGCGACCTGGAAGTGTTCGGTATCAAAAAACGCGACAAAACGCGCACCCCTCCGGGTATTCCCCTCGTAGCCCCGGCGCTCTCTATCCGCAAAAATGGCGTGCGGCGCTTCGAGATTGGCGTGCTTAACGGTGAAATCGGCAAAAAGAAAAAGCCGCAAAACGCCGCCGGTAGCTATCTGTACCTTGCCGTTACGGGACTGGGCGAGGAGCCGAAGCACGAAAACGAATACCACCGGTTGGCTTTTTCGTCGAAAAGCCTCCATGTCGTTGAGTTTCCACTCGAACAGTTTGGGCAACAGGCCCATATCTACGCCCGCTACTCCAACGTACATGGCGAGGAAGGCCCGAAAGGTATCCGCGAAATCGTTCTTATCGGCTGAAGGGCACCCTGAAATGATTTTTTGAAAAAATTCCTCTTTCCCTGTGTGTGCAAGCTTCGCCGAGCGTCTTCTTAGTATGAAATGCGATAATCATGAGAAATAAATACCTCTCGGCGATAATCACGAATTTCTTTGAAGGCAAGGTATCCGAAGAAATTCAGTATAAATTCCATACCTGGTTTATGGACGACGCACGGAGTGTGGAAAAACGAGAGGCGATGCAAGAGATATGGGAAAATATCGCGGCGGAAAGCCCTGAGCAAACGTCGCTGGAATTAAAAAAGATACGGAAACGTATCCGGGCGTACGAAAATCCTCGTCGCCACCTCCCTTGGCATACCTATTTTGTACGGGCGGCCGTTATTTTGGCGCTGCCGGTACTCAGTGCGACGCTTACCTATTTTCTGAAGCCGGATACGGTGATTGTGCACGAACCGGAACTTGTGGAGTACTTTGTTCCCCTGGGAGAACAGAAGCATATCATCCTGTCCGACGGGTCGGAAGTATGGGCAAATTCGGGTTCATTGCTTATTTCGGAAAAAGAATTTACGGGTTCCGCCCGCACGTTGTTTCTGAACGGAGAAGCCCACTTCAATGTTGCGCCCAATCCGGACAAACCCTTCGTCGTAAAGACGGAATATATGGATATCACGGCCGTGGGCACCATATTTAACGTACAGGCTTACCCGGATGCCGGAAGAATCGTTACGACGCTGGAAAGCGGAAAGGTTAAAATCAACGCCAAACGAACGCATACCCCATCGGAAGTGACGCTTTGGCCTAATGAACAACTGATTTACGACCGTGCCACAGACGAGCTAATCACGCAAAAGGCGATAGCGGAAAAAAACACCCTCTGGATACAAGGATTCTTAGTGTTTCAGAGCAGTACGTTCGACGAGATGATAAAAGTAATCGAACGCAAATTCCGGATAAGCGTACAATACGACCCCGCCAAATATAAAGGCCGTATCTTCACCGTACGCTTTTCGCCCGACGAGGATGTACATCAGGTATTTAATATCCTGAAAGATATTGGAGGATTTCGATACGCCATGAAAGACAACATCGTATATATAAATTAGAAAGGAGGCATACCATGAAAAAAAGAACCCGGGAAGTATTGCGCTAACACCCTTCCCGAGTTTGAAATAGAAAAGAATACCTATCAATTTCGTGATTGAACAAGTAAATTAAACAAGTATTCAACTATAAAAATCTATTCACAAAATTATGAAAATTAATGAACTAATACAAGGAAACATCCTAAATCGTTTATTGAAGATTGTTTCCGCATCATTTTTACTTTTAATATTTTTTTCGCAACATGCAGTTTCCGAGACGCTTAAGATAACATTGACGGAGAGTCATACCACGCTACGCGCTGCATTTGAGGAAATTGAAAAGCAAACGAACCTGTCGGTAGACTACGAAGAATCAAGGATAGACATACACAAGAAAATACATATCGCCATCACGGATATGACTATTCATGAAGCTTTGAATCTTATACTCAAAAATTCCGGATATACCTATACCATGAAGGGAAATCATATTCTCATTTCGTTGGCACAGCCTCAGCAGCAGCCACAACAGCAAGTAGACAACCGGATAAGCATATCGGGAGTTGTGACGGACACGAACGGCGACCCTGTTATCGGAGCCAATGTGGTGGAAAGAGGAACGACCCATGGCAGCATCACCGACGTAGACGGGAAATTCACGCTGGACGTTCGGCAAGGCGCAGTCTTGGTAGTGAGTTACATTGGATATACGCCTCAAAACGTTCCTGTCGGCAATCAACGGACTATGACTATCCGCCTGGCGGAAGACACGCAGGCTTTGGAGGAAATTGTGGTGGTGGGTTATGGTACGCAGCGTAGAGAAAGTTTAACAGGGGCCTTACAAACATTGAAAAATGAAAAAATTGTAACGGAAACGTCATCCTCCGTGGAGAATTTACTATCCAATAAAGCGCCGGGAGTATATGTTGCGCCCGGTAGTGGACAACCCGGGTCGAGAGGTAGTATTATTATCCGGGGAAAATCGTCCATAAATGGCGAAGTTAATCCTCTATGGGTAATTGATGGCGTTATCGTCGGAACATCTTCAAATTATACGTTAAATCCCAATGATATTGAATCGATGACAATTCTGAAAGATGCCGCATCCACGGCTATCTACGGTTCTCAAGGAGCAAATGGAGTTATTGTCGTAACAACCAAAAATGCCGGCAGCGATAAATTTGTTGTGAATGTGTCTGCCAAATTTGGATTAAGTAGCTTGAATAATGGAAATATGCAAGTGATGAATGGTATGGAATTATATGACTTCTTCAAATCCTTTTCGAATCAAGAAATGATAACCTTTCCTCGCTGGAATGAACAACTACGCGATACCAATTACGATTGGTGGAATCTGGCGACTAAGAAAGGGGTTGCACAAGACTATAATATCTCCATTTCAGGTGGAAGCGATAAAGTAAAATCATATTTTTCAGTAGGATATTATGAAGAAGACGGCGCTGTTCGGGGATACGAGTTTAGTCGCTATAGTTTTCGATACCGTACCGAATATAAGCCTCTTAAATGGTTAACGGTAAAACCAATGCTCACCGGTTCCCGTCGAAATGTAGAGAATCGACAGTATTCTGTTTCGGCCATGTATGCCTATTTACCTTGGGATAGCCCTTATTTGCCGGACGGTACGCCTACTCCTCATCGTTCTTCCTCGTGGGTAGTGAGCACCCGGACGAATTATCTGTACGATTTACAATGGAATTATTCGAATAATACACGCTACTCCATGATGGGAAATCTTGATTTTGACATTCGACTCTTCAATGGGCTTACATTCTCATCCGTCAACAACTTTAGTTGGGAAGATTATGCAGCGCACGCCTACACAGATCCACGTTCAAATGACGGTATGGGGGTAACAGGGCGTATAGAAGAAGACAATCAGAACACGTCGCGTCGTTATACAAACCAGATTCTTCGTTTCAATCATGCTTTCGGCAAACATTCGGTGAATGCGTTGGCCGCTTATGAATTCAGTGATTATATGTACAAAAATATTGAATCGGACGGAGTTGGTTTTGTGCCTGGTTTTGATGTGTTGAACGTAACAGCCAAGCCGGAAAAAACAGCCGGTTTGATTAATGAATCGGCCATGCAGTCGTTATTGTTTAATGCAAATTATTCCTACGACAGCAAATATCTGGCTCAGGTTTCCGCTCGAAGAGATGGAGCGTCTAATTTTGGCGATAAGGCAAAATATGGAAACTTTTACTCGGTCAGTGCAGGTTGGAACATTCATAAGGAATCTTTTTTTCATGCCGAATGGGTGAATCAATTCAAACTGCGTGTAGCTTACGGATCGGTCGGTAATCGTCCCAGTTCATTATATCCACAGTACGATCTCTATAGCGTTTCACAAAGCTATAAAGAAATATCCGGCGCTTTGATTTCACAAATCGGGAATAAGGATTTGACGTGGGAAAAGACATACACATTGGGATTTGGTTTGGATTTTAGCTTTTTAGACCGTTTCCGCCTGAATTTGGATTACTATAATAAATATACCGACAATATTTTATTTCAAGTGCCGGTTTCCGGTATCACCGGTGTGACAAGCATTTGGAAAAACGTAGGAGAAATGGAAAACAACGGAGTAGAATTCGTGTTGGGCGCCGATATTATCAAGTCTAAAGATTGGAATTGGTCTGTAGACTTTAATTTGGGCTTGAACCGAAACAAAATAAGAAAATTATACGACGATGAAAATTCCGAAGGTATCATTAACGCCAATTTCGGAGGCCCTGCCGGAAGTATTAGCCGCAGGCTTTATCCCGGTTACAGTAGTGATACCTATTATACACGCGAATGGGCTGGAGTGAATCCGGAAAATGGCGCACCGCAATGGTATAAAACCGATGAGACCGACAAACGAATAATTACCGATAATTATGCGGAAGCAGATGAGGTAATGCACGGTTCTTATAATCCTGATTATTTGGGAGGTTTCTCCACAAGTTTATCATGGAAACAAATCGACCTGAACACCGTATGGGGTTATTCCGTAGGAGGATTAATTTACAACTATGCGCGCCAGGAATATGATTCCGACGGAACCTATACCGACAGGAATCAGATGAAACTGATGAAAGGGTGGAGCCGTTGGGAAAAAGCAGGCGATATAGCCACCCATCCCCTTCCTGCCTATAACAATTCATCGAATGCAAATAAGGTTTCTTCACGTTATTTGGAAGATGCCGGCTATCTGAAATTACGGAGTTTGTCTGTTGGATACAACTTGCGTTTACCACAATGGAAGATACAATACCTCCGTTTGTCATTCTCTGCGGAAAACCTCTTCACGATTACAAATTATTCAGGTGTTGACCCGGAAATCCCCGTTAGAGTGGAGAGTGACGGTCGGCTGTCGG
>JAISZY010000007.1 GCA_031284375.1 Tannerellaceae bacterium
TACTGGACGCCGAATATCAACATCTTCCGAGACCCCAGATGGGGACGGGGACAGGAAACCTATGGCGAAGACCCTTTCCTTACTGCTGCCATGGGCGCTTCCTTCGTTAGAGGACTCCAGGGAGACGACCCGCATTACCTCAAAGCATCAGCCTGCGCAAAACATTTTGCCGTACACAGCGGGCCGGAATGGAACCGGCATACGTACAATGCCGAAGTGAGTAATTTCGACTTGTGGGACACCTATCTGCCTGCTTTCAAAGAACTGATTGTCGGATCCAAAGTAACCGGAGTGATGTGCGCCTACAACGCTTTCTTCGAACAACCTTGCTGCGGAAACGACGTCCTGATGATGGATATCCTGAGGAATCAATGGCGCTTCGATGGATATGTTACTTCCGACTGTGGAGCAATCGACGACTTCTATCGCACACATAAAACCCATCCCGATGCTGCCGCCGCCTCGGCCGACGCCGTACTGCACGGCACAGACTGCGAATGTGGTAACTCCTACCGGGCATTGGCCGACGCACTCGGAAACGGATTGATTACCGAAGAAGCCATCGACGCTTCCCTGAAAAGATTATTCAAAATCCGCTTCCAACTCGGTATGTTCGACCCCGACAAACAAGTGCCCTACGCCCAGACACCCATCTCCGTACTGGAATCGCCCCAACACCAAGCACACGCCCTCCGGATGGCGCAAGAATCTATCGTTCTGCTTAAAAACGAAAACAACCTCCTGCCCTTAGACAAAAAGCAGATAAAGAAAATAGCCGTAACAGGCCCCAATGCCGACAGCGAAAGCGTTCTGCTGGCAAACTATTACGGATACCCCACCCAGATAACCACCCTCTTGGAAGGTATCAGAGCCAAGGCGGGAAAGGACGTGGAAGTTGTTTACGAAAAAGGCGTAAACCTGACAGACAACTACGTTTTCGACTCCCAATACAACGACGCTCTCTTTACCTACAACGGCAACCCCGGATTTAAAGCCGATTACTACCAAAACTTGCAAAGAGAAGGCGAACCCGGACTATCGCGCATCGAAAAGAAAATAGACTACCAATGGGGCGACGGGCAAAACATTACCGACAGCATCATCGCCCGAAGGATGGCCGCCTCCTGGACTACCGTCTTTACGCCGGACGAAACAAAAGAAGTCTGCTTCGAACTTAAAGCCGACGACTGGGCCGAACTCTACATCAACGACGTAAAACAAGAAAAGACCGGCAACATCAACGCTTATTATCCCCTGAAAGCCGAAAAAGGAAAATCTTACAAGATAGATATCTACTACCGGCAATACGCCGACAATGCCGAAATAAGCTTCGACATGGGTACGCTCCGCCAACCGCTGCCTAAAGAAGTGGCCGCCTCGCTCCAAGATGCCGACGTGATAATCTTTGCCGGAGGCATATCGGCCAAAGTAGAAGGAGAAGAAATGGGCGTGGTGATAGACGGTTTCAAGCGAGGCGACCGTACGAGCATCGACCTCCCCACCGTACAGAAAGAACTCCTCAAAGAACTGAAAGCAACCGGCAAACCTGTCGTATTGGTACTCATGACCGGCAGCGCCATCGGACTTGAATGGGAATCGGAAAACATCCCCGCCATCCTGAACGCATGGTACGGCGGACAGGCCGGCGGACAAGCCGTGGCCGACGTCCTGTTTGGCGATTACAACCCGGCCGGACGACTGCCCGTTACCTTCTACCGAAGCGCCGACGACCTGCCCGACTTCGAAGACTACAGCATGACAAACCGCACCTACCGCTACTTCCACGGAACTCCCATCTATCCCTTCGGATACGGCCTGAGCTACACCTCCTTCCGGTACGACGAACCACACATCGCACCCAACGGCCAATCCCTGCAAGTAACAACAACCGTAACCAACACCGGACAGACAGACGGCGACGAAGTGGTGCAACTCTACGTATCGAACCCACGCGACTTCACCACCCCCATCCGGGCTTTGAAAGGATTCCAACGTATCCACCTGAAAGCCGGAGAATCGCAAACCGTAGCCTTTACCCTCACGCCCGAAGAACTCTCGGTAGTAAACCCGTCCGGACAGCCGGAAGCCATGAAAGGCGAAGTAACGCTCTCCGTAGGAGGCGGACAACCTTCCCAACAAGCCTTGGCCAACCATCATTGCGCCCGGAAGAGCATCCACTTGTAAGAAAAAGGATAATTCTTCCCCCTACCCGACAGCTATCGAACAAAGTAAACGATAGCTGTCGATTTTTTTACGTAAGTTTGTCGCAAAAGCAAGTTGCATAATGAACCATACGGATAGTATAACATTCAACGCAATCTACCAACAACTGTATAGAAGAGCCTTCTCCTTTACAAAATCCTATGTGCACAACGACCTCACGGCCGAAGACATAGCCTCCGAAGCCATCGTCGTACTCTGGGAGCAAAGCAAAGAAAAAGAAATAAAAAACCCCGAAGCATTTCTCCTCGCCATCCTCAAAAACAAAGCCCTCGACTACCTGAAACACGAAATAATAAAAGAAGAAGCCTTCACCGAACTCTCCTCCCGCTACGCCGAAGACCTCCAACTGCGCATCTCCCTCCTCGAAGCCTGCGACCCCTCGGAGGTATTCGAAACCGAAATACAAAAAATCGTACAAGACACCCTTGCCCGTTTCCCGGAGCAAAGCCGCCTTATCTTCGAGATGTGCCGGTACGGCGACAAATCCAACAAAGAAATCGCCCAGGAGTTGGGGCTTTCCGTCAAAAGCATCGAATATCACATCACCAAAGTCCTGAAAGCCTTGCGCATAGCCCTGAAAGACTACCTGCCCTTGTTTTATTTCCTCTTCCCCGCCTTCTTCCGGTGGTAGAGAAGAAAAAACACCGTTTGCAACGTCTAACCGGCGCTATCAAAGCATTGCCACAATTTTCCGGACACTTTGCAATTTCTTGACAAAGTCACTATTTCGTTTAGCAACAATCATATTGTAACGTACCTGCATTTTAAGCAATGGTTCGGCGGGTAAATCCGGCACGGCTTCGATAAGCAATGCAAATTCGGCATTTACCGGTCTTTTACCGCTCAATACTTCGTTGAGTTGCGTATATGGCACACCCATTTCGGCGGCAAGTTTACGTTGTGAAATGCCGCGATACTCTATTTCGCCTTTCAACACTTCGCCCGGATGCGTTGGATAAGCCGGTTCGATGTTGTTTGCAATCATATCAGGGGCAACGCCCGGAATGGTAATATTATTCTTTGCGTTCACAAAAAGTGAATAGCGTTTTCCTGCAGGATGCGCCTGTGAACGGAATAACCGACACGGCATACTGAAATTTTCGGCCTCTGCCGATGGCAGAAATGAGGCTTTGCGCAAATCTTAAAATTCATATATTTTTACATTCCCAGGCTGAAAATATAATTTATTCATTATCAGCGACAAATTTTTCCAATGTAAAAATAAAATTATCCAATGTAAAAATTAATTTATCCAATGTAAAAATAATTTTTTCCAATGTAAAAATTTTTTTATCCAATGGAAAGATTTTTTTATCTCATGGAAAACCGAATAAAGGTGAAAAAGAATTTATTTTTGCTCGGTTGTTTTTATTTTTTTAACTTCTGAGAAATTCTTGCGCCGGCCTGCAACGCAAAATTTTTGTGTTTTTCAAGACCCCCTCTTAGGGATACCTTCTTTCCGGTCGTCTTTAATAGTAAGAGAATAAAAACAACAGAATGATAGACAAACTTCTCATAAAAAAATACGTAACAGGACAGACTCTCACCCCGGCGGAACAAGCCGGGCTTTTGGACTGGGTAAAAACGGACTAAAAGAACAAGGCCGAGTTGGCGGCATATTACAAGCTGCATACTATCCTGATGTGGAAGGAAATATATGCTAAGGGCAAGCCTTCGTCCCAGGAGGCTCGCCCCAAGATTGTCCCAAGCGTATCGGTCTGGAAAATAGCTTCCGCCGCCGCCATTGTGCTGCTTGCGCTCTGTTGCGCCTACCTTCTGCACCTCGACCGGCAAGCGCCGGAAATAAGTATGCAAACCATCCATGTACCCCCCGGTCAGCGCGTAGAAATAACCCTCGTAGACGGCACAAGCGTTTGGCTCAACGCCG
>JAISZY010000027.1 GCA_031284375.1 Tannerellaceae bacterium
CCTCCTGAAAATGCTTACATACCCCGGTATGCGCGCATTTTCAGTCGTTGGATGGCAAAAAACATCTCCCGTAAATTTGGATGGTTTATTTCCAGACAGTTCCTAAGGGAAAACAGCGATTTTGTCTACCATTCATATCGCCTGATTCCATCATCGTCGGAACTGTGATTTTTGTGATTTATATTCCACAAAAACACCTTCGCCCGACGCAATCCGGAGACTGCGCCAAGCAAAGGTTTATAAAGTCACACATCTATCAGCATCAGGAATTTTATCGTTCCTGATTATTTATACTGTATTTTTGCCTTTTTGTAAAAACATAAAATAATCCCGAAATTTAATATACAGCTCAAAAAAGCTCCTTTCGCTTTAAAATATATACATAGTATGCGGGATATTCTGCCCTTTGCTCATCTATAAATTTTGCCGTTAATTCATAATTCCCTTTTACAAGGTGATATGTGAATTTAGATGAAGTTTGATTGGCTTGTACAGGTTGTGTTTGTACGTCATCACCAATAGAAACGACAGCATTAACAATGGATAAGGATTGGCCTTCCAAATAAGTAATTGTATGAAAAATACATTCTTCAACAGTTGCAGCCTTATCAGTTACTGTCAGGTTGCTTTCTTTTGGCCAACGACACAATTCTATTTCGTATTCTCCAGATGTTTCCACTTTAATTGTCCAATAGCCAATCTTTCCCCATCCTTTTCTTACCATCGACTGATCCCAAGCAGGATACCCCTCTGCAACGTGTTGGTCATGACTGTTCAGTCTCACTGGATTTTCAGAAGGATTACCTGCGATGATTCGCTGGTAAGTACTTGCGTTTATGGATACATCCTTCCACCATTCTTCGTATGCAACTTTTAAATGATTGGAAACATCCGGAAATTCAGCAATTACGTTTGTCTCCTGACCGGGATCTTTTATCATATCATACAATTTTTCATTTCCAATTAACCGCCAACGATCGGTCATTACCGCACATTGTTTCCCTTTCACCAGAAATTCTTCCCTCTGGGTATCGGTGAATAGAATTCGCTCCGGCCAATTTTTTTCACCATATATAATTGGTTTCAGAGATATTCCGTCAAAATCTCGGATATTAACCGGCATATTACATAAATCAAGTAACGTCGGAGTGAAATCGACATAAGATGAAAGTGTCGAAATATCCTTTCCCCTCGTAAGATTCCCTTCAGGCCAGTGTATAAAGAATGGAACCCGGTGTCCGCCTTCGTAGGGCGAACCTTTTATGCCCTTCATTCCGGCATTGTATCCGGACAACAAGTTACCTTCTTTGTCGAACTGGACTCCTCCGCTTGTTCCGTTATCGGTCATAAATATCAAAATGGTATTTTTATCTATCCCCAGGCGACACAGGGATACACGCAGTTTTCCTATATTCTCATCAATATTGGCAATCATACCATAAAAATTCGGGAATGGAATATTGGGATTATCTCGATAGGCAACGCTGTATTTTTCAGCCACATAATAAGGAGAATGCGGTGCATTGAGAGCAATATAACAGAAGAACGGCTGTGCTTTGTTTTTTTCAATATACTTTAATGCTTCGGAAAACCAGATGTCCGTACAATAACCGTCAAATTTTTCGGGTATACCGTTACGGAAATACGTATCATTAAAATAGTCATTATTCCAAAAATCAGGTTGCTGACCAACCCCACCACCTTTGTGTACCAAAGTTTCCTCGAAACCTCTATCCTGCGGACGGAACGGGTAATTATCTCCCAAATGCCATTTTCCAAAAATGGCCGTTGCATAACCATTTTCTTTCAATCTGTTCGCCAGTGTCTTTTCTTCTGCGGACAAAAGACTTCGTCCGTTAATCGTATGCCAAACCCCAACCTTGTTACAATATTGGCCGGTCATCAGTCCCGAACGGGTGGGAGCGCTTGTCGTACCGACATGATAATTGGTAAAACGAATACTCTCCGAATGCAGTTGATCTAAATTCGGCGTTTTAATCCATGGATTTCCATGACAGGCCAAATCGCCGTATCCCTGGTCATCTGTAAGGATAAAAATAATATTCGGTTTCTCTTTATTCTCCGCAGAGATTGTCCCGTAGAGCGCAAACAAACCGGCGCTTAACGACAACATCCGGCCAATGGATGGCATTGTTCTGTATTTCATTTTCTTATTGCCAGGGGATCTGTCCTGCTTCCTGGACATGGTCCATCAGTTCATAAAATAATTTCCGGTATTGTTCCGATGTTTCTATGGATAATGACGTTTGCTCTTTTGGGTCACTTTTTAAATCGAAATACTGTAATGGTTCATACGGTATGTTTTGCAATACCTTATATTCCTTATATCTGGCAGCGTATGCAGCTCTTCCGCCAAAATCCCATCCTTCCCGACGTACCCAAAATACTGTGCGATCGTCAGTCGTTTGTTTTTCTCCCAATAATGTGGGTAAAATACTGACTCCATCTATTTTATGCTTAATTTCCATACCTGTCAACTGACATAATGCAGGAAAAATATCCATCAGCATAGCAAAATTTTCAGTTACAGCAGGCTTAATCTTTCCTTTCCAGTAAAAACCTGCCGCCACACGAATACCTCCTTCGAGCATTTGCCCTTTCCATCCGTTCAGCAGGCCGTTATTGGCATCGCTTCCCCTGTCGCCGCCATTGTCCGAAACAAAAATAATCAGGGTATTTTCCAATTGACTGTTAGTTTCCAGAGCATGAATAACACGCCCGACCTGCTCGTCCAAATGTTCGATGAGTGCTATCAAAGCAGCACGCTTCTTTGTAATATTCGGTTCGCGTTTTTTTACTTTTTCCAGCCATTCCATCGGGGGTTGTAACGGTGCATGAGGAGCATTGTAGGCTAAATAAAGAAAAAACGGGACGTTTTCGTTCCGGCGCCTATTTAGATAATCAATTGCCCAGTCGGAAAACACCTCCGAAGCATGTCCCTGTGGATGGACTACAGTGGTGTTTTCCCGCATATAATTCCTGTTGTGTCGCAGATGAGTATAATAATCGTCCATCATATCTCCCAGAAAACCGTGAAAATAATCGAATCCGCGTTCGGTCGGTGTATCCGGTGACTGTAACCCGAGATGCCATTTGCCGACGATTGCCGTATGATAGCCCGCGGATTTTAGAACTTGCGGCAGCAGAATTGCTTCGGATGACAAGTTTCCCCAACTTTCATCCGCATGGTTACGGACAAAATCCGGGATGCTCATATTGGGAGATGCTTCGGCAGGCTTGTTCCGAGT
>JAISZY010000036.1 GCA_031284375.1 Tannerellaceae bacterium
TGGGACAATCTGAACGGAAGCATCGAACGAGGATATGCCGGACAGTCGCTCTGGAAATGGAGCCAATTACCCGACACCCTTTCGCCCCGCTACGAGGCATACGCGCGGGCTAATGCATCTATCGGTATCAATGGAACGGTATTAAACAACGTCAATGCCAATCCGCAGATACTTACCCCTTCCTATTTGCTGAAAGTGAAAGCCCTGGCCGACATCTTCCGCCCTTACGGACTGACGGTCTATCTGTCGGTCAATTTCGCCGCTCCGAAAACAATAGGCGGATTGCCGGATGCCGACCCTTTGAATAAAGACGTGCAGCAATGGTGGAAAAACAAGGTAAAGGAAATCTATGCCTTGATTCCCGACTTTGGCGGTCTGCTGGTAAAAGCCAACTCGGAGGGACAGTCAGGCCCGCAGGATTACGGACGCACACATGCCGACGGCGCCAATATGCTGGCCGACGCTCTTAAACCTTACAAGGGCATCGTCATGTGGAGAGCCTTCGTTTATAGTCCCACGAAAGAAGACCGGGCCAAACAAGCCTATCAGGAGTTTTTGCCTTTAGACGGACAGTTTCGCGACAATGTAATTATACAAATAAAGAACGGGCCGGTAGACTTCCAACCTCGCGAACCCTTCAGCCCCCTTTTCGGAGCGCTCAGACATACGCCGGAAATGATTGAGTTTCAAATCACACAGGAGTATCTGGGACATTCCAAACAGTTGGTCTACTTAGCGCCGCTGTTTGAAGAAACCTTACAAAGCGATACATATTCCGATGGGAAAGGATCTACGGCGGCTAAAATAACCGACGGCACTCTGCGGCCATCTAAAATTACAGCCATCGCCGGAGTAGCCAATACGGGCGACGATGTAAACTGGTGCGGCCATCATTTCGCCCAATCCAATTGGTATGCGTTCGGGCGGTTGGCCTGGAATCACAAACTGCCATCGGAACAAATTGCCGACGAATGGATACGCATGACCTTCACTTCCGACGAACGTTTCGTCCGTCCCGTGAAGGAACTGATGATGACTTCGCGCGAAACATGCGTAAACTATATGATGCCTTACTGTTTGCATCATATCTTTGCTTTCAATCAGCACTACGGCCCGGAGCCTTGGGGCGATATGCCCGGCGGACGAGCCGACTGGATGCCATGGTATTACCACAATGCCGACACAACGGGCGTAGGATTCAACCGTACGGCAACAGGAAGTAACGCCGTTTCGCAATACTATCCTCCGTTGAACGAGATGTATGGAGACATCGCACGCTGTCCCGAAAATCTTCTTTTATGGTTCCACCACGTATCTTGGAATCATCCGCTGAAAAACGGACTTAGCCTCTGGGATAATATGTGTTATCGCTACGACGAGGGAGTCCGGACGGTACGTTCCTATCAGAAAGTATGGGACAGGGCAGAGGCTTTTGTGGATGAACAACGCTTTCGCGAAATACAATCCAAACTAAAGATACAGGCCCAAGACGCCCTTATATGGAAAGATGCCTGTCTGCTTTATTTCCAGACATTCTCCCGGAAGCCCATACCCTACGAGTTGGAACGTCCGGTACACGAATTGGATGAGTTGAAGGAACAAATGAGAGTTAAACACGGGTCTTCCCTTTGAATGTAGTATATATAATGAAAAGAGAAATATGGAAAAAACGTGGAGATGGTTCGGAAAGAAAGATAAAGTAACGTTCGCTATGCTCCGGCAAATAGGAGTAGATGGTATCGTAACGGCCTTGTATGATACGCCCAATGGTGAAGTCTGGCAGCCGGAAGCAATCGCCGATGTGAAAAACTATATCGAAGCCGGAGGACTTCGGTGGTCGGTCGTAGAAAGCCTGCCCGTCAGTGAAGCTATCAAATATGGAGGAAAAGACCGCGACCGGCTCATTGAGAACTACAAGGTAAGCCTCGCCAACCTGGGGCAAGCGGGTATACGCACGGTATGTTACAATTTCATGCCCGTAATCGACTGGATACGGACAGACTTAGAATATCCCCGCTCCGACGGAACATCGTCGCTTTATTTCAATAAAACACGCTTTGCCTATTTCGATTGCCGCATACTCAAGCGACAGGGAGCCGAGAACGATTATACGCCTCATGAATTGGAGCAGGTAGATGCCTTGGCGAAAACCATTACACCGGCGGAGGAAGAAGCCTTAGTAGATACTATCATCGTAAAAACGCAAGGTTTTATACATGGGAATATCCGCGAAGGAGATCATAATCCCGTAGCTATCTTCAACCGTCTGCTGGCTTTGTATAAAGACATTGACAGGAACGCTCTGCGAAACAACCTGCGCTATTTTCTCGAACAAATCATGCCGGTTTGCGACCAATACGACATCCGCATGTGCATCCACCCCGACGACCCTCCCTATCCTGTTTTGGGATTGCCCCGAATCGTTACGGGAGACGAAGACATTCGCTGGATACTGGATGCCGTGGACAATCCGCACAACGGATTGACCTTCTGCGCCGGCTCTCTCAGTTCGGGAGCACACAACGATGTGCCGGCGCTGGCTTGCAAATTTGCTTCGCGCACCCACTATGTTCACCTGCGCAGCACCGAACTTCTGGAAGACGGGAACTTCCTCGAAGCTTCTCACTTAGAAGGCCGGGGACATCTGGTGGAAGTGGCGCATATCTTCGAAAAAGAGAACCCCACTCTACCCATGCGTATCGACCACGGACGTTTGATGTTCGACGATGCCGCAAAGGGGTATAATCCCGGTTACTCATTTTACGGCCGCATGTACGCCCTGGCACAAATAGACGGTGTCCTGGCGGCTATTCGTCAATTACAATAACACCAACATTTTAAAACATAATATGACAAATTTCAGTATTGCCGGAAAAGTAGCCGTAATAAGCGGCGCCGGCGGAGTGCTTGGCGGAAGTATCGCCAAAAGTTTTGTACAGGCAGGAGCCAAAGTAGTAGCCATCGATATCCGGAAGGAGCCGCTCGACGCTCGTGTGGAGGAACTCATCGCCTTAGGTGGCGAAGCTATCGGAATCGTAGGCGATGTACTTAATATCGAAAGTCTCGAAAAAGTAGCGGAAGAAATCGTTGGCCGCTGGGGCAGCATTGATATTCTGCTTAATATTGCCGGAGGGAATCTGCCGGGAGCAACCTTGGCGCCCGACCAGCCGTTTTTCGACATGAAAATAGCCGACTGGGAAAAGGTTACCAATCTGAACCTGAACGGAACGGTCTATCCCTCGATGGTCTTTGGGAAAGTCATGGCAAAGCAACGGAAAGGTTGCATCGTCAATGTATCGTCTATGACAGCCTATTCCGCCATCACACGAGTACCCGGCTATTCGGTTGCCAAGACGGGCATCAGTAATTTCACGCAATGGCTGGCCACCGAAATGGCGCTGAAGTATGGCGACGGTATACGGGTAAATGCCATTGCTCCGGGCTTTTTTATCGGCGACCAAAACCGCTCCGTACTCATCAATCCGGACGGAAGCCTTACCGAGCGTAGCGGGAAAATATTGGCCAAAACTCCCATGAATCGCTTTGGCGACATCACGGAGTTGAATGGCGCCGTTCAGTTCCTCTGTAGCGAGGCGGCCGGCTTTATTACCGGCGTTGTCCTCCCTATAGACGGAGGTTTTTCGGCCTTTAGCGGCGTGTGATAAAACATCCGGTTTTTTCCGGAGCGCTAAAAAACGAACCGGCTTTGCAGAGAGAGAAATTCTGCAAAGCCGGTTTTATACTGCACGCGGTATTGTTTTGTGCATTGCTTGCCGGCACAGAAAAGAGCATCTTCTTTTCCGTCAGTTAAAACGGACGGGAAAAAGGCAAGCAATGCACAAAACTGTGCCGTGCGCAGTATAAAAATAAAATTATTGCCGCATGTTCTTTCGGGAAATCTTCCCGGCTCCGGGGGATTCCCTCCGAGCTCCGTGGGATTCCCTCCGTGCTCCGTGGGATTCCCTCCGTGCTCCG
>JAISZY010000047.1 GCA_031284375.1 Tannerellaceae bacterium
AATACACCGGCAAGTTCCGCACCAAAGACGGGATAGAACATATACTCAAGGTCTTTCAACTCCGAGACAAGTTCTCTTACGAAAAAGACGACGAGAAAAATATCATCCTCATCAAATAACAAATATATGAACCCTCTAAATCATTTTGCCTATGACAAAAGCCTGAAAAAAGAAACAAAAAAGCCGGAAGATGCGCAAACAACCCTCCTCCGGCCCGGTATAACGAATGCCGGATTATTATATCTTATTCTTAATACTAACGAATACTGTTTAAATAATATGGAAAACATTTCACCCCAAGACCATAAGGTCTTACCAAAGTCAATGAAACATCTATTGAAAGTTATGAAACTAATCTTTCTAATACTCATCCTGTTTACAACCGGACTGTTTGCTGCCGAGAGTTTTTCGCAGGCAACAAAAATCACTCTAACGGCCCAGGACTCTCCTTTCCGGGAAATATTGTCGCACATCGAGCAGCAAACCGACTACCTCTTCGTATACGATAAAAGCGAAATAGACCTGGAAAAGAAAGTAAGCATCAGCGCCCGGAACAAACCCGTGGCGGAGGTTTTGCACACCATCCTTCAGCATACAGACCTCGTCTATGCCGTGGAGGGGAATAATATTATGCTGATGAAGAAACCGCAGCCATCCGCCTCTCCCGTTGTACAACAGACGGGAAAAACCATTAGCGGAACCGTAACAGACGCCACGGGCGAGCCTGTTATCGGAGCCAATGTAATAGAAAAAGGCACCACCAACGGCACGATTACCGACGTAGACGGGCGATTCTCGCTCACCGTCCGCGATAACGCCGTACTCACCGTCAGTTATATCGGCTACACCCAGCGCGAAGTAAGCGTAGGGAATCAGCAAATGCTTGCCATAAAACTATCGGAAGACACCCAGCGATTGGACGAAATTGTAGTGGTAGGATACGGTACGCAAAAACGTTCGGATGTTACAACGGCCGTATCTTCCGTCTCGGCCGACAACCTGAAAGACCGTTCGGCAGTAAACTTCGGCGAAGCGCTGGCAGGCCAGGCGGCAGGCGTTATGATTCAGCAAATCAACGGCGCTCCCGGCGGCGAAGGATTAGCCATCCGCGTGCGGGGTACAGGCTCGATAACTTCGTCGAACGACCCTCTGTACGTCGTAGACGGCTATCCCATGGAAGATGGCGCCCTGAACCTGATTACCCCCTCGGATATAGAAAGCATCCAGATACTGAAAGACGCTTCCTCTACCGCCATCTATGGTTCAAGGGGAGCGAACGGCGTAGTTATCATCACCACCAAACGAGGCCAAAGCGGTAAAGCCGGCGTCCGGCTCAATGCCTATGTAGGATTCCAGCAACGGGAGAAGGATATCGAAATGATGAACCGCGACGAATACGTGGCCTGGTTTGTCGACGGCCGAAACCAAGCATGGTTAGACGCCGGCGTCATTGCCGAAGACCCCAACAAGTCTCCACACAGCCTCAACGACACCAACGCCCGGCGCTCGCTCTACCCAAGCGCAAGCACACAGTATATGATTCCGGACGGAACAGGCGGATACAAATACAACTTCCTCGACCCCACTTCGGTTGCACAGATGGAAGATAACGATTGGCAGGACTTACTCTTCCGCAACGCCCTCATACAGGAATACGACCTCTCGGTATCCGGCGGCTCGGACAACACGCGCTATACCTTCTCCGGCACATATACCAATCAGGAAGGGATTGTACTCAACACGAACTACGAGCGCTTTAACTTCCGAACCAATGTATCTTCCAAAATAACTCAATCCTTCGAAGTGGGCATGAGCCTGATTGCGTACCTGTCGGACGGGAAAGAACAAGCCAACGGGAAAGACGCGCCCATTCTGTACGCCCTGAACCTCCCGCCCATCTATCCCTTGAAAAACGAAGACGGCTCCTACGGCTCCATGGTTCGTAATCCCGAAATACTGGCCGGCGACGTGGCCAACCCCATCTCTATCGCCGAAAACGTATACGATAAACGGGAACGTTACGGATGGATGGGTACTCTCTTTGCCGAATGGGAAATCATCAAAGACCTCAAGTACCGGATAGGAATCAACGGAGGCCTCAGAGAGAACAATCGCGTAAATTACAGAGCATCTTTCATAGACTTCGACGCTTCCAAAGCGCCGAGACCGGCCGAAGGCAGCAACGAACGATGGTCGGACAAAGACTGGGTAATCGAAAATACACTGAGCTACAATAAAACCCTTGCCGGGAAACACGCCCTTTCCGGCCTGCTGGGTTACACGGCGCAAGCTCACACCTATGCCCACATACGCGGCGAGTCCAGAGGGTTCCCCAACGACAAAATCGTGACCCTGAACGCCGGCACCATGTACAACCTGACCAGCGACGAATCGGAATATTCCATGATTTCTTATCTGGGACGTATTAATTACGTGTACGACAACCGGTATCTGCTCACGGCTACGCTCCGTAGCGATGGTTCTTCCCGCTTTGGCAGTAACCGGAAGTGGGGTACTTTCCCTTCGGTATCGGCAGGATGGCGTATTTCGCAAGAAAAGTTTATGCAAGGTGTAGAACAGATTAGCGACCTGAAACTTCGCGCCAGCTTTGGTATTGCCGGCAATAACCGAATCGGCAACTATTCGGCTATCGGACGACTTTCTACGGGATTCTATCCCACGGGCGACGCGCTGCAAACAACCGTAAACCCCAATACCATGCCGAACGACAACCTGAGCTGGGAAAAGACACGTCAGTACAACATCGGCTTCGAAGTCGGGGCGCTGGATAACCGCATCCGATTGGAAGGCGACTTTTACGATAGCGAATCCATCGACCTGTTGCTAAACGTGCCGGTACCCACCATTACCGGATATTCCAATCAGATGCAGAACATCGGCAAGATACAGAACCGGGGGATGGAGTTCACGCTTAACACCCGGAACTTGGTAGGCAAATTCAAATGGTCGAGCAATTTCAATATTTCCTTCAATAAAAACAAAGTTTTGGAAGTAGGCGTAGACGGCCGCCCCATCTATGCCAGCTCGCCCAATGCCAACAATGCATTCATCACCCAGCCCGGTTACCCCATTGCCAGTTTCTACGGCTATGTGTTCGAAGGCGTATTCATGAGTCAGGAAGAATTGGACAAATACCCGCACCTGGCTGCCGACAAAGTAGGAGACGGGAAATATAAAGATGTAAACGGAGACGGAAAATTAGACCAGAACGACAAGACCATCCTGGGCGACAACAGCCCCTTATTTACCGCCGGATTCAGCAATAATTTCTCGTACAGGAATTTCACATTGGATATGCAGTTTACAGGTTCGTACGGAGCGGAAGCATTCAGTTTCTTCAAGCGAATGTGCGGTATTTATCACGGAGACCGCAATGCGCTGATAGAACAATTGAATCGTTGGCGCTCGGAAGAAGAACCCGGCGACGGCATCCACTTCCGACCTACGCGCACCCCTTCGGGCTGGCAACGCGATCCCTCGTCCGCCTGGGTACAGGATGCCTCTTATCTACGTCTGCGGAATATAACGCTTGGGTATAATTTGGAAAGCAAGCTTATCCAAAGGCTACACCTGAAAGGACTGCGTTTGTACATAACGGGTACAAACTTGTTCACGCTTACAAACTACGTAGGATACGACCCCGAAAACAGTAGCGAAGCATCCAGCAACAACGGATTGTCTAAGGGCGGCGATTATCTTGGCTACCCTTCTGCACGCTCCTATATTATCGGCGCAAATATTACATTCTAATACTAAAATAAAGTGATATGAAAAAGATAGTTTTTTTACTGATAATAATTCTCGCCTGCACATCCTGCAGCAACGATTTTATAACCCTCAATCCTCCCTCCGAACTAAATGCAGACGGTTTCTACAAAACAGAAACCGATATGAATCAAGCCGTACTATCCGCCTACGGCCGATTGCGCGACTTGTATAATGGCCAATACGTTCGTCTGGGAGAAATACGTTCGGACAATACAACCTATTCCTGGTTAAGCGGTAATCCGGCGAACGAAAAAGGAATCGACGATTTCTCGTCTCCTTTATTGCCGGAAAACTCCTTTTTGAACGATACTTGGAATAACAGTTATAATTTGATTTTAAGGTGCAATATTGTTATAGGAAGGATAGACAATGTCTCTTTCAAAGACGAAAGTTTAAAATCGCAATATAAAGCGGAAGCTCGGTTCCTGCGGGCCTTGATGTACTTTTATCTCAACCGCATTTTCGGCGGTCATGCGCTGAACGGCGAATTGTTGGGCGTGGTAAAAGTAGACAAAGAAATAACCCAGGACGAAGCGTATGAACTGGGGAGGGCTTCTTTGCAGGAGATGTACGACCTCATAATTGAAGACCTCACTTTTGCCGAAGCCAACCTGCCGGCCTCTCACGGCCCTTCGGATATAGGTCGCGCTACGAAAGGCGCTGCAACCGGCTTGCTGGGAAAAGTATATATGACGATGGCCGGTTATCCCCTCAACCGGGGAAACGAATATTATACCAAAGCTATCGGGCAATTCCGGACGATTATCAACAATTCTCAATATACTTTAGTTCCTACATATAGCGCACTCTTTGATGTGTCGAACAAGAACACATCGGAGTCGCTATTTGAGGTACAATACAAAAAAGGAGCGCCTAATGGAGCCACCGGCAGTCCCTGGAACAACAACTTCGCCCCCCGCTTTTCGGACAAAGAAGTCGTGTTGATAGGAGATAAAGGAGGAGAAAATTCACCCACACGGGACATGTCGGAAGCATACGAAACGGGAGACCCTCGGAAGTATGTATCCATGCGGGATGGTTGGATAAATGCAAAGACCGGAGCTTGGGAAGGAGATAAATACGTCTGCAAGTACTACGACATATCAACCAGCGGATCGGACAATGGCAATAACTGGATTGAACTTCGGCTGGCGGACATCTACCTACTTTATGCAGAAGCGCTTGTAAAAACCGGCGCCGACAAGCAGGAAGTCATTAACTACGTAAACAAAATCCGCCAACGGGCGCGAAACACACCGGGCGATCCGGAGGCAGAACCTGTGCCCGATTTATTGAAAGACCTGAATGTCGGTGATTTCCCCACCGACGAGGCGCTTTTGCTGGCCATCGAAAAAGAGAGAAGAGTGGAATTGGCCTTCGAGAATCACCGTTGGTTCGATTTGGTTCGCACCGGCAGAGCCAAAGATGTAATGATAGCCGAACAGGCCAACGACGGATACACGACTTTTACATGGAACGATCATGCGTTGGCTTATCCTATCCCTATGACGGTTATGCAGTCGAATCCGCAAAAAATCATTCAAAATAACGGATACACACAGTTATAATCAAATATGAAGAAAATAATTTTTATATTCACGGGCTTTTTCCTTGCATATGTAATCGGCGTGGCTCAAAACACATTGACGGAAAAAGAAGAGAAGCAAGGATGGAAATTACTTTTTAACGGAAAGAATCTGGATGGTTGGACGTCCGCAGGAAAAGATCTCCCTCCTTCCGCAGGCTGGGTGGTTGAAAACGGCGTCTTAACCGTACAAAAGGAGGGCGATAAAAGAGGTGGTGATATAATTACCAAAGAACAGTTCTCCGATTTTGAGTTAAAGGTCGATTTCAAAATAACAGCGGGAGCAAACAGCGGCATCAAATACTTTTTTGTACGATACGAAAAAGGAGGATGGTTGGGTTTGGAATATCAGCTTATTGACGACGAAACTCATCCGGATGCAAAATTAGGACGAGATGGGAACCGCCGGCAAGCAAGTTTGTACGATATGTTTGCTCCGAAGCAAAACAGCGATAAACCCGTAGGCGAATGGAATCAAGCGCGTATCGTAGCCAAAGGTAGCCAAGTGAGTCATTACCTGAACGGGAAAAAAGTACTTTCCTTCGACCGGAAAAGTGAAGCATACCGCAAGGCATACGAGCTTAGCAAATACAAAGGCAGTATTCCCTCTTTCGGCGATGTGAAACAAGGGCATATTCTTTTGCAGGATCACGGTGATGTTGTGTCCTTCAGAAATATAAAGATTAGAGTTATTAAATAAATTACTACCAAATTTTTGAATGATATGGAAAACACATCAAGAAGAGATTTTATTAAAAAAGTTACTGCTACGGGCATGGGCTTGTCTTTGGGCGGCCTCACCTTCAGCGCAAAGAGTTATGCCAATATTATTGGCGCCAACGAACGGATCAATGTAGCCGTTATGGGAACGAATGGTCGGGGAGCCGGTATGGCAAGGCTTTTCCAAGGCTTCGACGGGGCAAACATCATCTATGTTTGCGATGTAGAAGAAAAAGCATTAGCCAAAGGATTGGAAGCCGTAAAAAGAGCCGGAGGGAATGCGAAAGCCGAAAAAGACATCCGCAAAGTATTGGAAGTAAAAGATGTGGATGCTATCTACTATGCTACGCCCGATCATTGGCACGCTCCGGCAGCCATTATGGCTTGTCAGGCAGGAAAACATGTGTATGGCGAAAAACCTTGTAGCCATACCCCCGCCGAAGGAGAATGGATGATTGCCGCCGCCCGGAAATATAACCGGATTGTTCAGATTGGGGCGCAACGTCGTTCGTGGCCGGGTGTCTTGGAGGCTATCAAAGAACTGCATGGCGGAATCATCGGGAAAGTATACTTTGCGCGTGGCTGGTATACGAACAAACGAGCATCTATTGGCTTTGGAAAACAAACCCCTGTGCCTTCCAATTTAGATTACGATTTATGGCAGGGGCCGGCTCCTCGTCGTGCCTATCGAGACAACCTGATTCATTACAATTGGCATTGGTTCTGGCATTGGGGAACCGGCGAAGCGCTCAATAACGGTACGCACGAAATAGACGTGATTCGTTGGGGATTGGGCGTAGACTTTCCTACTCATGTAAGTTCCGAAGGGGCACGTTTTGTTTTCAAAGACGATTGGGAATGTCCCGATACACAGATCATCAATCTCCAGTTTGGCGACGATTGTTTAGTTACGTGGGAAGGTCGCAGTTGTAACTCCAGGAAATCGGAAGGTGGCGACCGAGGCGTTGTCTTCTACGGCGAGACAGGCTCTATGGAAACCGGACACAATGGTTACCGCGTACACGACTTGAGTAATAAATTAGTGAAAGAAGTAGACTCGAAGGATGTAATCGACGGTACGAATACTTCAAGTCCGGCAGCTAATCTTGATATCGTACACATTGCCGATTTTCTGGATGCTATCAAGAATAATCGTCGTCCGAACGCTGATGTGGCGGAATTGCACAAAAGCACCGTCTTGGTTCAATTGGGCAACATTGCTTGGCGTACCGGTCAGCGGCTTGTTGTCGACCCATCCAGCGGGCATATTCTCAACAGTCCGGAAGCCCAAGCCTTATGGTCCCGAACATACGAGCCGGGCTGGGAACCTGTCGTTTAATATACATTATATATACGGATTACCCCCTCCCGGCAAGGGGGTAGTCCATATTTCAATCTTCAATTATACCATGAAAGCAAAGATTTTATACCCTGTAATAGGTTTTTTATTATCTACCGGCCTGATGTCTCAAGACAAACGGCAGATAACTCCCGGAAATATCGAGTCGTATATCGACCGCTTCGAGTTGCGTACTTCCGATAAACACAGCAACGGATGGTCGCATTATTACATTCCCCGGAATATGGGCGATACGCTAACCGTAAAAATGTCGTGCGTCTATATCGGCAAGCAAACACATGCCCCTCATACGCATAACGAAGATGAGGCTTTTTATATCATCAAAGGGCCGGTCATTTTTCATATCAACGGCGAAGAGCGTATCTTTCATACCGGCGATTTCGTCTATACCCCCAGCGGTTCGTCGCACAATATTCAGCGTGCAAACGAAACGGATACAATCAAATATCTGGTTCTGAAAAGAGAAACGGTAAAGGCGGTAGACCGTCCTTATACGGTAAGCAAGGCAGATTATACAATGGACGATTGTTGTTTTTATCCTGCCCGTCATGCGGAATGGGCCGACGAGAAGAAAGAGGCACGTCTCGTATTGCTTGACAAGCATTTTGCCGATGGATTCCAGGTTGAAATCAATCGTGTTACAAAAAACGAAAAAGTATTTCAAAACGAAAATCCCCGTCAACCGGGACAGGTAGCCATCTATATCATACGTGGAGAAGCAGAAGTTACATTGGATGGGAAAACGGCGCAGATAGAAACGGACAACACCTTGTACTGTCCCAAAGGATCGGTATATCGTTTGAAGAAAAGAGGCAACGCCTCTTTGACTTTCCTCACCATTACCACATAGAACTATGTTCTGGGGGTAAATATGTTCTTCTACACGGGGAAGATGCTCCGGCGGGAGAAGCCTTACCGGTTTCCTTTTGGCTTTGACAGAAGCCGGTTTGGCTTTGTATGCACGTATTTCTCCCTCAGCCTGACCAACGGAGCCGGCTTCTTCAGGCAACAAGTCAAGCCCTTCAAAGTCGATCTTTCGTTGGCGAGGGTCTTCCGCTATGTAGCGCTCGCTGGACTTACCCCATATCTTGCGCCGAAGATATTCAATCTGTTCTTCCAGGCAAACAATACGCTCGTCCTTTCCTTTGATAACACAATCCTTTTCTTT
>JAISZY010000178.1 GCA_031284375.1 Tannerellaceae bacterium
ACGTGGGCGATTTTCTCCTTTATATCGCACAGGCGTTCCTCCAAGAACTTTTCCTATGCACTTACATCCGTAAGCTTTGAGGTATGAGAGCAGAAATGAATCAGGTCATCATCAGGCTATTCATAAAGTTTTAACGTACGATGGTGCAACAGCCCATAATCCGGATACCCTTTACGGTTTGTCCGGGACAGGGTCCAACGGCTCCGGCTCTTTCTTCGGGCGACGTATGAAACGCCTTTTGCTCCCGATAAACTACAATAACATAATTAATTCATACCTTTGGCACATTTATTGTACGGCAGCAAGAGTTATTATATCAATATGAAAAATAAAACAAGATTACTTAGTCTGGAATCGTATGACGACGACTTGGATGATAATTTAGGAATAGTTATGCCCATACTTACCGAATGTGATAAAGATGAAGACTTTTCCGGAGGAATAGAAAAAGTAGGAGAAACCATACCACTTCTTCCGTTGCGGAATATGGTACTCTTTCCCGGAGTAGCCATGCCGGTTATTATAGGACGAAGTAAATCAATGCGCCTGATTCATGATGCGATCAAGAAAAAAACATTGATTGGCGTGGTTTGCCAAAAAGATGTGAATACGGAAGAACCTCAAATAGACGATTTACACCCCGTGGGGGTTATTGCCGATGTAGTGCGGATACTGGAGATGCCCGACGGAACGACTACCGTTATCATTCAAGGGAAAAAACGTTTCGAAATGAACGGACTGACGGATACGGAGCCTTACCTGAAAGGGAAAATAACCATCCTGGAAGACATTGTGCCGAATAAAAACGACCGAGAGTTTGAAGCGCTCGTTTCTACCATCAAAGACTTGACCATAAAAATGCTCGGCGCCTTAGTATCCGAACTGCCGAAAGATTTGTTGTTCTCTATCAAAAACAATAAAAATATACTTTATTTAATCAACTTCTCGTGTAGCAATATACCCATCAGCGCGACGGAAAAGCAAGAGCTATTACTGATGAATAGCCTGCGAGACCGAGCCTTCCGCTTGCTTTTTATCCTGAACCGGGAATATCAACTGATAGAACTGAAAAACTCTATCCAGATGAAGACACACGAGGATATCAACCAGCAGCAAAAAGAATACTTCCTCCAGCAACAAATCAAAACCATACAGGAAGAATTGGGAGGAAACATCAACGAGTTGGAGATAAAAGAGCTGAAGGAGAAAGCGGCTCAGAAGAAATGGACGCAGGCAACGAAGGAAATATTCGACAAGGAGCTTCGCAAACTGGAACGGCTGCATCCGCAGTCGCCCGACTTCTCGGTGCAAACGCAATATGTACAAACCATCGTCAACCTGCCATGGAATGAGTACAGCAAAGACAACTTCAATTTACACCATGCCCAGCGTACCTTAGACAGAGACCATTACGGACTGGAGAAAGTAAAAGAACGAATCATCGAACATCTGGCCGTATTGAAACTGAAGGGAGATATGAAATCGCCTATTATCTGCCTCTATGGCCCTCCGGGAGTAGGGAAGACATCGTTGGGCAAGTCGGTTGCCGAAGCGCTAAACCGCAAATATGTCAGGGTCTCGCTGGGTGGATTGCACGACGAGGCGGAAATACGAGGACACCGTCGTACGTACATCGGCGCACTTTGTGGACGCATTATCCAAAATATCCTGAAAGCAGGAACGTCCAACCCCGTTTTCATCCTGGATGAAATAGATAAAGTGTCGAACGATTTTAAAGGCGACCCCGCCTCGGCTCTGCTGGAAGTACTCGACCCGGAGCAAAACAGCGCTTTCCACGACAATTACCTCGACATCGACTACGACCTGAGCAGAGTGATGTTTATCGCCACGGCCAACAATCTGAACACCATCTCTCAACCCTTGCTCGACCGGATGGAATTGATAGAAGTAAGCGGCTACATCATGGAAGAAAAGGTGCAGATTGCTTCCCGCCATTTGATACCGAAACAAATAGAAGCACATGGTTTGCCAAAGGGAGAGGTGAAATTCAAGAAGAAGACCTTGCAAGACATCATAATCTCTTATACACGCGAGAGCGGTGTGCGCGAATTAGACAAGAAACTTGCAAAAATCATGCGCAAACTGGCGCGTAAGCTTGCATCCAACGAGCCTATCCCCACCGAAATCACGTCCGAACACTTACACGAATATCTGGGCGCCATCGAATACACCCGCGATAAATATCAAGGGAACGAATATGCCGGAGTTGTAGTAGGACTTGCCTGGACGGCCGTAGGAGGAGAAATACTCTTTATCGAATCGAGCCTTAGCAAAGGAAAAGGCTCTAAACTGACATTAACCGGCAATCTGGGCGATGTGATGAAAGAATCTGCTATATTGGCGCTCGAATATATTCATGCACATGCCTCCCTGTTCGGTATACCCGAAGATATGTTCGAAAATTGGAATGTGCATGTGCATGTGCCCGAAGGCGCTATCCCCAAAGATGGCCCCAGCGCCGGTATCACGATGGTTACGTCTTTAGTCTCGGCTTTTACGCAACGGAAAGTGAAAAACGGCATCGCCATGACCGGCGAAATTACTCTGCGGGGGAAAGTATTACCGGTAGGCGGTATTAAAGAAAAAATACTGGCAGCCAAGCGTGCCGGAATAAAAGAACTCATCCTCTGCAAGGAAAACCGGAAAAACATTGACGAAATCAATGCCGAATACCTTAAAGGGCTAACGTTTCATTACGTAGAGGATATAAGAGACGTTGTAGGCTTAGCGCTGCTAAACGAGAAAGTGGCCAATCCCTTATTTTAACTTCTTTGATATATTGTGTTTTTATTCTTCCTTTTCCGGAGCCGCTTCTTCCAACTTTTTTTCCGGTGTAAAGTCTGTAATGCCGGAACTTATCAACAGATTGTACCACGAAATCATCTTCCGGATATCGCTGGGATATACTTTCATCCGATCAAAATCAGGTTGGATTTCCGCTAAATACGCGCGTAAATCATCCGGTTTGGCAGCAGAGAGGTTAATCGTTGCTTTCTCCCCGCCTTCTTTGTTTTTAATATGGGTAAGGATTACAGGTAAGGGAACATCCCCCTCTTGGGTAAAAACCGTAATATTAGCTAAGGAAATGACCTTGTCTCTCGCATAAGTCGGTATTCTTTTTTTATCGACTAAAGATTCGACAATCAACATATTTTTCCCCTGAGACACCACTTTGAATAATCCCGCTTTTCCCGAAACAGACATAATAGTTTTCAACATAATCTTTTATAATTTCAGTTTATAATAGAAGTTTTATTAAAAAAGCCATCCGGTGTGTATTTCAGATGGCTCTCTTATGATAAAAAGAATCGACAAATACGTTTATACTCTTTTTTCTTTGATTCGCGCTTTTTTGCCGGTAAGTGCACGCAGATAATACAATTTGGCCCTGCGAACTTTACCTACTTTATTTATAACAATACTCTCGATGAAAGGCGATTCGAGGGGGAAAATTCTTTCCACACCTATGCTGTCCGACATTTTACGAACCGTGAAACGTTTCTTATCTCCACTTCCCGATATGCTGATTACCACACCCCGATACTGCTGGATACGTTCTTTGTTCCCTTCTTTTATTCGATAAGATACCGTTATTGTATCTCCACTCTTGAATGCAGGATGCTCTTTTTTCGTAGCAAACGCTTCTTCTGCAATCTTTATTAAATCCATTGTTTTATAGCTTTTAGTTGTTATTAGAAAATGAAACGCAATATAACGGGCAACCTTTCCCGCCAGAGATTACGTAAAGCGGATGCAAAATAACGAAAGATTTATTTGATACGCAAATAATTTGGAAAAGATTCCGGAGCCATACACATCATTATTTGCCCAATAAGTGTTTTCTCAATTATACAATTCTTCTTTTTTTATCTTGATTAGTTTCCCAAAGGCGGACAGTTTGTTCATATCTATTTTGCGGGAGTTACCTACGATTACGTAAACTACCGGACGTCCTTTTATGTTTTCTTCGTAGAAACGGGCGATGTCGCCCATATCCATTTGCGCGAGATGGGTCAGGAGCGTTTCGTTGGGGTCGGCAGTGTATCCTTCGTTCAGAAGGGATGCGATGCGCTGCGGAATCTTTCTGAAGGTAGGATAATCATTGCTCAATTGATTGATTAACGATTGCTTGACGGCCGGCAGACGTTCGGGTTTCAAGGGCATTTCACGGATAAGCTGGTCTAATACAGTCAGTGCATCGATTGTTTTATCACTTTGCGTGGAGAGCCTGGTGATGAACTCTCCGGGCAAATCTTGCTGATTGAGCGGTAATGAAGCGTACGAACCGCTTGCTTGATAGGCAAACGAACGGAACTCGCGGATTTCCTGAAACATCAGAGAAGACATATCGCCTCCGAAGTAATTGGAAAAGAGCTTTGCCGTATGACGAGTCGCTTCATTGGGCAACGCCCCGCCTTTCACATAACTGTACAGGATACTTTGCGATGCGTCGGGTTCGTCGCAGAAGAACACCGTTGGTTCGGTATAATCGGCCAAAGGTAGGTATACCGGCGAGTTCGATTCGATGGTTACGGCGTTCAAATGGATATGCTTCCGTATGCAGTCCGCCACATCGAGGGTTGGCAAGGTGCCGCAATAATAGACGTCGCAGGCCACTTGTTGTATGTCTTGGAAGAGGCCAATCAAGTCATTTCCCTTCAGTTTGCGTATATCCTGGAGGGATAGTTTGTTCAGGTAGGAAGATTTTTCTCCGTTCTTTACTTTTTCCAGCAGGGCGTGTGCTAAGGAGTAGGTCGATTTATAAAATGTCTTTTTAACAATCTTTTCTTCGTCTATCAATTGCTTTGTCTTCTTGTTCTCGGCTTTTGCATGTTGCATAAAGGAGGAAACGAGGGCGATTGTTTCGCTGAAGTTCGTATCAAACCCGCTGACCCGGACTACAAACTGATGCTCGTCCGCATCGAACAATAAGGAACTCCCCAAGGCCTGCAACTTTCCGTGGAACTCATCGAACGGTAAACTGTCTGTTCCCAGAAGCGGGAGGTAGGAGGTCAATGGCGTCAGTTTCGGACATTCTGTCTTGCCGATACCAAACGAAATATCCAGCGTAAAGATGTCGTTCACCGCATTGACGGAGGCATACAGTTTGGCTAAGGGTGAGAGCGTGTGTATCTCTGCATCTTTTTTTAAATCGAGAAAGCGCGGAACGACTTCTTCTACGGGTAGTTGCTCCAGCATCCGGGCATAGTTGGAGGAGGTTTCCATGTTTTGGGGTATCACCGGCTGAAGGTTGGGTTTGGGCAGGTTGTCTTTGGGATACTTTCCGGTTTTCTTGGTCACGTACAAGTAGTCGCCGGTGAAGTATTTCCGGGCGATTGCAACGACGTCCTCTTTTGTTAAGCTGTTGATTCGGCCGGCTTCTTCTGTGTAGGTGTTCCACGATTTGCCTTGCGAGAATAAAGCAATCATCACTTCGGCACGCGAGTTGATATCTTCCAGACGGGAAACGTATTTACGTTTTTGCTCCAGCTTGAGGCTGTTGAATACCTCATCGCTGAAGTCTCCGTTTTTGATTCGTTCTATTTCATTCCATACGATTTCTTTGGCATTGCCCAGTGTTTGAAACACTAATTTGGGGATGACTACAACGCCCAGTATACCGGCGTCGTTGAAGCTCTCGTTCAGTGTCATGGCGGCCATTACTTTACGGTTTACGATAAGTTTGTCTAAATATCCGGTGCCGTTGATGTTATTCAGCAATCCGATAATGATATTCAGCGCCACCTGATCGGGATGATTGGCGGGGACGCTCCGGAAGACAAAGGCCGCTCCTTTGACCAAGGGTACCGGGAAACGCACCTGAAATTTTTCTTCTTTCCGGAAAGGAGGTATCTCGAAGGATTTCCTTGCCGGAATTTCTTTATCGCGTATGCGCGAAAACGTAGCTTCGAGGATAGGCAGGGTGGTGGCCGTGTTGAAATCGCCGCTAAGGATAAGCCCCATGTTGGAGGCCACGTAATAGTTGTTGAAAAACTCCATCATGTCCGACAGTCGAGGGTTCTTCAGACTTTCCGTGCTTCCCAGGATGGGATAGGCGTAGGGATGCGGATAGAAGATACGTTCCAGCAATTTCTCCATAGCATCTCTGCCGATGGCGTCGCGATACATGTTTTTCTCTTCGTAAACGGTTTCCAGTTCCGTTTGAAACATACGGAAGACGGGGTGTATAAGTCGTTCGCTGTTTATCTCGGCCCATTGCGCGATGTATTGGGGCGAGAACGTATTGTGATAAACCGTATAATCGTAAGATGTTCCGGCATTGAGGCGTGTTCCGCCGTACCGGGAGATGAGACGGTTAAATTCGTTGGGTATCACGTAATCCGCCGCCTGTATGTTGAATTGGTTTATTTCCATCCGGATACGCCGGCGGTCTTTCTCGCTTTTCGTGCGAGACAATTCATCGTATCGGGCTACAATCGAGTCGAGCAAGATTTTTTCGGCCTCATAATTGGTTGTACCTATTTTGTCTGTCCCCTTAAACATCATGTGCTCGAAGTAGTGAGCGATACCCGTATTGGGCGTATCCTTGGCTCCGGCTCTCACCACTACGGCGCCGAATATTTTGGATTGGCTATGGTCTTCGTTGAGCCATACCGTTAATCCGTTACTTAGTTTGTATTCTTTTACTTGAAGAGATTCCGACAGGTCGGCCAATAAGATATTTGTACTATAAGAAAGCAACGCCACAGTCATCAAGTATTTCATTCTACATAATTTGTTGCAAATATATAATTTATTTCCGATAACCTGTATGCAGTTGCCCTCCGCCGGGATGGTTTTCGTATGTCATTCAACATAAATATTGTACTTTTGGGGCGGAATTTACCGTACAAATAAACACATATATAATATAATGTATAAGAGATGTTGAGAATTGCCGTACAATCCAAAGGACGTCTATACGACGAAACAATGGCGCTGCTCGAAGAAGCAGGCATCCGGCTGAATCCGGGGAAACGTATCCTGCTGCTTTCGGCTAAGGGCTTTCCGGTCGAAACGCTTTTCCTCCGAGACGACGATATCCCCCAATCCGTGGCGCACGGCGTAGCCGATGTAGGTATCGTGGGAGAAAACGAGTATGTAGAGAAAGGGCAACAAGCCCGATTGGTGAAACGCTTGGGCTTTAGTCGATGCCGCCTCTCGCTGGCCATCCCCAAAGACGAACCCTACCGGGGAGTGGAGTGGTTTAACGGCAAAACGATTGCCACTTCGTATCCGAACATACTGGCCGGCTATCTGGCAAAGCGCCAAGTACAGGCCAAAACCCATGTGATTAGCGGTTCGGTAGAAATAGCGCCGGGTATCGGTCTGGCCGATGCGATATTCGATATCGTCAGTTCGGGCAGTACGCTGGTGAGTAATCAACTCAAAGAAGTGGAAGTAGTGATGCAAAGCGAAGCGCTCTTGATAGCCAACCCTGTGCTAACGGCCGATAAACAAGCTATCCTCGACGAATTGCTTTTCCGTTTCGAAGCCATTCTGGCGGCAGAGGGCAAGAAGTACGTGCTGCTCAATGCGCCGATGGAACATTTGGACGAAATTATCAACCTCCTGCCCGGCATGAAAAGCCCTACCGTTACGCCCTTGGCCAACGGCGAATGGGTGTCCGTGCAATCCGTGATAGCCGAAAACCGTTTCTGGGAAATTATCGGCAAACTCAAAGCGCTCGGAGCCGAAGGTATTCTGATTATCCCCATAGAAAAACTCATCCTATGATACCGGTTGTTCTACATCCCGCGCGCTCCGAATGGGAGAAACTCACGGCGCGTCCCTCGATAGAAGTTTCCGCACTGTATGATGTTGTTCGCCCCATACTGAACGAGGTGAAACAACAGGGTGATGCGGCCGTGATACGCTATGAAGAACAGTTCGACCAAGTGCGCCTTGCCGCACTGCGGGTTTCGGAAGACGAAATCCTGGAGGCTGCATCCATGCTTCCGGAGGATCTGAAGCAGGCCATCCGCACCGCCGCACAACACATCGAAACCTTTCATGCCGCGCAACGTTTTGCCGGCGTAGAGGTAGAAACCTGCCCCGGTGTCGTTTGCCGGCAGAAAGCCATAGCAATTGAGAAAGTAGGACTGTATATCCCCGGAGGAACAGCCCCGTTGTTTTCTACCGTACTGATGCTCGCCCTGCCGGCGCGTATAGCCGGATGCCGGGAGATAACGCTTTGTTCGCCGCCCCGCAAAGACGGAAGCATACACCCCGCCATCCTTTTCGCCGCCCATGTAGCCGGAGTGAACCATATCTGTAAAGCCGGAGGCATACAGGCCATCGCTGCCATGGCTTACGGAACGGAATCGGTGCCGAAGGTGTATAAGATATTCGGCCCCGGCAATCAATATGTAACGGCAGCCAAACAGTTGGTTAGTCTGCGGGATGTGGCCATCGACATGCCGGCAGGCCCCTCGGAAGTAGAGGTGATTGCCGACGAGAACGCCAACCCGCTCTTTGTCGCTACCGATATCCTCTCGCAGGCGGAGCACGGCCCGGACAGTCAGTCTATCTTAGTCACTACCTCGCAGCGCATCGTTCCGGACGTAATCCGCGCCGTGGAAGAACAGCTCCGCTTGCTCCCTCGCAAGGAAATTACAGCGAAAGCTTTGCTCAACAGTCGCATCGTTGTGCTCCGGAATCGCCGGGAGGCGGTAGACTTTACCAACCTCTACGCGCCCGAACACCTCATCATCCAGACGGAAGATTACGCCTCCCTGGCCGACGAAATTGTTAATGCCGGAAGCGTTTTCCTCGGAGCCTATACGCCCGAAAGCGCCGGCGATTATGCCTCCGGAACCAATCACACGCTTCCTACCAACGGCTATGCGCGCGCTTACAGCGGAGTGAACGTAGACAGCTTCGTTAGGAAAATCACCTTCCAGGAAATCACCCCCGCGGGGATGAAACACTTGGGCGAAACCATCCGAATCATGGCGGAGGGCGAGCAATTGGACGCTCACCGGAATGCCGTTACCGTAAGATTAGAAAATATCATGGTATGAAGAATCTGAATCACCTGCTCAGGCCGAACATCCTCAGCCTGAAACCCTACTCCTCCGCCAGGGATGAATTTCACGGAGAAGCATCCGTTTTCTTGGATGCCAACGAAAATCCCTATAACCATCCCTACAATCGCTATCCCGACCCTATGCAGCGGGAACTGAAACAACGTATATCCGAAGTCAAAGACCTTGCGCCGGAGTATATCTTTGTGGGCAATGGAAGCGACGAAGCCATCGACTTGGTGATGCGCGCCTTTTGCAGGCCGGACATGGACCATATCGTAACCATCACCCCCTCCTATGGGATGTACGAAGTGGCGGCCCATATCAATCAGGTGCAGTGCATCAAAGCGCCTCTCTCGGCCGATTTTCAGCTCTCGGCCGATGCGGTATTGGACGCCGTCGATGCGTATACGAAAGTGGTCTATCTCTGTTCGCCCAATAATCCTACGGGGAATCTCTTGGACAGGGGCGAAATCTACCGAATCATAAAATACTTCCCCGGCATCGTGGTGGTAGACGAAGCCTATATCGACTTCGCTTCCGCCGACTCGCTCGCGAGGCAGTTGCTCGGCTTTCCCCGGCTGATTGTGCTCCAAACCCTCTCCAAAGCCTGGGGCGCGGCCGGTATCCGGTTGGGAATGGCCTTTGCTTCGCCTCAAATTATTGCCGTGCTCAACAAGATAAAGTATCCCTACAACGTAAATCGCCCGGCTCAGGAGTATGCCTTGAACCTCTTGAGTCGCGAAGAAGAAATGAAGGAGCAGTTGCAACGCATCCTCTGCGAACGTAGCCGGGTGGAAGAGGCCTTGAAGTCGTTGCCCTTTGTGCGGCATGTCTATCCCTCGGATGCAAACTTTATCTTAGTGCGGGTAGACAATGCCAATGAAACGTATCGCTATCTGGTGGAACAAAAGGTGATAGTCCGGAACCGGCACTCCGTAGCGCTCTGCCAAGATTGCTTGCGCATTACCATCGGAACATCGGAAGAAAACCATTTGTTGCTACATGCTTTAAGGGGGATGAGGCCATGAAACGCGCCTTGTTTATCGACCGGGACGGCACCTTAATCCTCGAACCGCCCAAGGATTATCAGGTAGACAGTTTGCCGAAACTGTCTTTCTATCCGAAAGTGTTCCGCAACCTCTACTTTATCCAAAAACAGTTGGACTTCGACCTCGTGATGGTTACCAACCAGGATGGATTGGGCACGCCTTCCTTCCCCGAAGAAGACTTCCTGCCGGCGCACAACAAACTGATGGAAGCCCTGGCGGGCGAGGGCATCACCTTCTCCGACGTACTGATAGACCGCTCTTTTCCTGCCGATAATTCGCCCAATCGCAAGCCCCGCACCGGGATGCTCCATCACTATATGGACGGCGCCTACAACTTGGCCGAAAGCTTTGTGATAGGCGACCGCCTTACCGACGTAGAACTGGCCGCCAATCTTGGGGCGCAAAGCATCTGGCTACGCCAACCCGATGGGGCCGGCGAAGAACTGGCCGCTTATCGCCGCCCGCTCCGCCCCTCGCTCATTACGGACAATTGGGACCGGGTTGCCGAATACCTCTTTGCCGGCGAACGCCATGCCGTAGTACAGCGTATCACCCAAGAAACCAACGTGCGTGTGGAACTGAACTTAGACGGCCGGGGCCGCACGCGCATCGACACGGGGCTGGGCTTCTTCAACCATCTGCTCGACCAGATAGGCCGGCATGCCGGCATAGACTTAGACATTTGCGTAAAAGGAGACCTGGAGGTAGACGAACATCACACCATCGAAGACACCGCCCTGGCGCTGGGCGAAGCTCTGCTGAAAGCGCTGGCCGACAAGCGCGGCATCGAACGCTACGGCTACACGCTGCCGATGGACGACTGTCTGTGCCAAGTAGCCATCGACCTGGGAGGACGCCCCTGGTTAGTTTGGGATACCGACTTCCGGCGAGAAAAAATAGGCGACATGCCTACCGAAATGTTCCTCCATTTCTTCAAGAGCCTGAGCGACGCCGCCCGGATGAACCTTAACATCCGGGCCGAAGGCACAAACGAACATCACAAGATAGAAGGCATCTTCAAAGCCTTTGCCCGGAGCATCCGGATGGCCATCCGCCGGGATATTTACGCCTACGAATTGCCCAGTACCAAGGGAATAATTTGACTACGGTATCCGTATCGGGGAATCGAGAGCGAAACTCCTCCTGCCGGAATTCCGACAGAGGCAAATGGAACAAAAATGCTCCTGTCGGAGTTCCGACAAGGACAAAATGGCAGTAAAATGCCCCTGTCGGAGTTCCGACACGAGCAAAATGGAAAAAAAATGCCCTGTCGGAACTCCGACACGAGCAAAATGGCAGTAAAATACTCCTGTCGGAGTTCCGACACGAGCAAAATGGCAGTAAAATGCCCTGTCGGAGTTCCGACATGAGCAAAATGGAACAAAAATGCTCGTGTCGGAGTTCCGACAAGGACAAAATGGCAGAAATATCCTCCTGTCGGAGTTCCGACAGGGGAAAATAGAACGAAAATCCTCCTGTCGGAGTTCCGACAGCGGAAAAATAGAACGAAAATGCTCCTGTCGGAGTTCCGACAGCGACAAAATCTTCGGAATACCTTTAAAAAATTCCGCCGGGCGAAGGAAAAACGCAAACATTGCTATCTCCGTATGACAAATTCAAGGATTTTTATTACTTTTGTTGGCATAAACAGCATATAAAAAGCAAACACAGCAGTGGAATCATTCTATCGGACACATAACTATTTATTGGAGCATACCAGCTCGCCCGTCAGGCGATTGCTGATGGACGAAATAGACTGGAACGACCGCCTGATAGGCATCAAAGGCTCAAGAGGCGTAGGGAAAACCACCTTTCTGCTACAATACGCCCGCGAATCATTCGGGCCGGGCAACCGAGCTTGTTTGTATATCAATCTGAACCATTTTTATTTCACCGAACGAACATTGGTAGACTTTGCCGAAGAGTTTCACAGCAAAGGCGGGAAAGTGTTGCTGATAGACCAGGTGTTTAAATACCCCGATTGGTCGAAAGAATTGCGTTACTGTTACGACCGGTATCCGGAACTGAAGATTGTCTTTTCCGGCTCGTCCGTGATGCGGCTGAAAGAAGAAAACCCCGACATGTCCGGCCGGGCGGTATCCTACAACCTGCGCGGGTTTTCGTTCCGCGAATACCTCAACCTCACGGCCGGGACCGCTTTTCCCGTCTATCCGCTCGCCGAAATCCTGAGCCATCATACCGAAATAGCCCGGTTTGTCTGCTCGAAAGTAAATCCAACCACTTTTTTCCACGATTACCTCCATCACGGCTATTATCCCTTCTATCTGGAGAAGAGAAATTTTTCCGAAAATCTGCTCAAGACCATGAATATGATGCTGGAAGTAGACGTACTATACATCAAACAAATAGAACAGAGCTATCTGCCCAAGCTGCGCAAGCTGCTCTATCTCTTGGCCATCGCCGCCCCCTCGGCGCCGAACGTGAGCCGGCTCAGCAAAGATATAGCCACCAGCCGGGCTACGGTGATGAATTACATCAAATACCTTACAGACGCCAGGCTCACCAATATGCTTTATACCGAAGGAGAGACATTTCCCAAAAAACCGGCTAAAGTATATATGCACAATACCAACCTGATGTATCCCATTCGCCCCTCGGAAGTAAACGGCCAGGCCATCCGCGAAACATTTTTCTACAATCTCCTCTACCGCGACCACAGGCTCCATACCGGCGTCCGCAACGCACATTTTACGGTAGATGGGATATATCACTTCAGGATAGAAGAACTGCCCAAAAGAAGAAATAACCCCGATATGTATTATGCCGTAGATAAGATGGAAACGGGACGCGAGAACCAGATACCACTTTGGCTGTTCGGGTTTTTATATTAATAGAGAATTAGTGTTACATAAAATTAAATGCAAATGACAACAAAGAAAAAGAAATTCCTAACGTGCGACGGGAATCAGGCGGCAGCCCACATTTCGTATATGTTTAGCGAAGTGGCTGCTATTTATCCCATCACCCCCTCGTCTACCATGGCCGAGTATGTGGACGAATGGGCGGCGGCAGGCCGTAAAAACATTTTCGGCGAAACGGTTTTAGTACAAGAAATGCAGTCGGAAGGCGGAGCGGCCGGCGCGCTTCATGGCTCCTTGCAAGCCGGCGCGCTGACAACAACCTACACGGCCTCGCAGGGATTATTACTGATGATTCCGAATATGTATAAGATTGCGGGAGAACTGCTCCCCTGCGTATTCCATGTATCCGCCCGCGCGATAGCCTCGCACGCGCTGTCTATCTTTGGAGACCATCAAGACATAATGGCATGTCGGCAAACAGGCTTTGCCATGCTGGCCGAAGGATCCGTGCAGGAAGTGATGGATTTGGCAGCCGTGGCACATCTGTCTGCCATTAAGTCACGCGTACCGTTCGTAAACTTTTTTGACGGATTCCGTACCTCGCACGAGATACAAAAGGTAGAATCGCTTGAAGGCGAAGACCTGGCTCACCTGATAGACCGCAAGGCCCTGGCCGAATTTCGGGCGCGTTCTCTCAGCCCCGAAAATCCCGTAGCCCGCGGGATGGCCGAAAATCCCGACGCCTACTTCCAGCACCGGGAAGCCTCAAACAACTATTACGAAGCCGTGCCCGCCATCGTAGAAGAATATCTGAAGGAAGTATCCGCCATCACCGGACGCGCCTACGGCCTGTTCGATTACTACGGAGCCGAAGATGCCGAGCATGTAATCATTGCCATGGGGTCGGTAACGGAAGCCATCCGCGAGGCCGTAGACCACCTGCGCTCCAAAGGCGAAAAAGTAGGCCTCGTAGCTGTACATTTATACCGCCCCTTCTCGGCCAAGCGCTTCCTGTCCGTTCTTCCCAAGAGCGTGAAGCGTATCGCCGTACTGGATCGTACCAAAGAACCGGGAGCCAACGGCGAACCCTTGTATATGGACGTGAAAGACTGTTTCTACGGAAAAGAAAACGCCCCGCTTATTGTAGGCGGTCGCTATGGATTGTCGTCGAAAGACACCACCCCGGCGCAGATTCTCGCCGTATACGAAAACCTGTCGCTGGCCTTACCCAAAAACGGATTTACCATCGGCATCGTAGACGATGTAACCTTTACCTCCCTTCCTCAGCCGGAAGAAATCGCCCTGGGAGGCGAAGGCATGTTCGAAGCCAAGTTCTACGGATTGGGAGCCGACGGAACGGTGGGAGCCAACAAAAACTCGGTCAAGATTATCGGCGACAATACCGACAAGTATTGCCAGGCCTATTTCTCGTACGACTCGAAGAAATCCGGCGGCTTCACCTGTTCGCACCTTCGCTTCGGCAACACCCCCATCCGCTCCACCTATCTGGTGAATACGCCCAACTTCGTAGCCTGCCACGTACAAGCTTATCTGAGGATGTACGACGTAATCCGCGGACTTCGTCCCCACGGTACCTTCTTGCTGAATACCATCTGGAACGAAGAAGAACTGGAACAGAATCTGCCCAATAAAATCAAACGCTATTTCGCCCGGAAGAACATCACCGTCTACTACATCAATGCCACGAAGATAGCGCAGGAAATAGGATTGGGCAACCGCACCAACACCATCCTTCAATCGGCCTTTTTTCGCATCACTCAAGTTATACCGGTAAAATTGGCCATCGAACAGATGAAGAAATTCATCGTCAAATCCTACGGCAAGAAAGGCGAAGACGTAATCAACAAGAACTATGCAGCCGTAGACCAGGGAGGCGCTTACAAACAACTC
>JAISZY010000257.1 GCA_031284375.1 Tannerellaceae bacterium
CGGGAAAGAACCCGCTTTCGAGGAACGTGTTCAGCAATCCTTCCTGCATCCTCTCGTTCATCGACGGATAAACCAGGTTGAGAAAAGGAAACAGGCAGCGGAAAGTATCCCAGAACCCGGTGTCGGTAAACATATATCCGGGCAAAACCTGCCCGTTATAGGGGCTGTAATGAACGACTTTCCCCGCCGCGTCGTATTCAAAGAAGCTCCTCGGAAAGAGGAGCGAGCGATAGAGGCAGGAGTAGAAGGTGCGGTATTGGTCTAAGTTGCCGCCTTCTACTTGTATGCGGCCGAGGACTTCGTTCCAGGCTTGTTTGCCTTTTTGGGTAAGGTCGTGGAAGGAATCGTCGCCCAGTTCCTTCATGTTCTGTTCGGCTTGTTCGAGGCTGATGAAGGAGGAGGCTACGCGGGCGTGTACCTGTTCGCCTTTGCGGGTTGAGAAGCCGATGATGGCGCCGGTGTGTCCGGCGGCTTTCTCCCGGAGGTCTTCCCGGAGGATTCCGTCGGCAAAGACGGCTTGGTAGGCGAAGGGTTTATCGAACTCTACGACGAAATAGTTCCTGAAGTTTTCCGGCGCTCCGCCACTGTTTTTTGTGGTGTATCCCACGATGCGGTTTTGTTCCGGGAGGATGTGGATGTAGGAACCTTTGTCGAAGGCATCCACTACTACGAAGGCGCTGTCGGTACGGGGGAAGGTGAAGCGGAAGAGGGCGGCGCGTTCGGTGGGGGTGATTTCGGTCAGCACGTCGTGTTCGGCCAGATAGACTTGATAGTAGTGGGGTTGGGCTATTTCGCCTTTGTGGGAGAACCAACTGGCGCGTTGTTCTTCGTTGAAGGTAGGCGTTCCGGTGAGGGGCATGAGCGAAAATTGTCCATAGTCGTTTATCCAGGGACTGGGTTGATGCGTTTGTTTGAATCCCCGGATTTTATTTGCCGTATAGACATACGTCCATCCGTTTCCCATTTTTCCGGTTTGTGGTGTCCAGAAGTTCATTCCCCAGGGTCGGGCGATGGCGGGGTAGGTATTTCCGGTAGATAATTCGTAGGTAGAGGCGGTTCCCATCAGGGGATTGACGTATTCTACGGGGTTGTCGTTGTTCAGGGCTTGCCCTGTTTGGGTGGCGATGGCGATGGCCAATAGCGTCACAAGGGTTGTTTTTCTTTTCATTGTAAGTGGGTAATTGTATTATTAATGCTGATTTTGGGTTTGTATCTTTAATTCGGCTTCAAACAGTTTCCGGTATTCTCTGGGGAGAGATTTACATTTGCACAAAGTGTGCAATAGTTCGATAAATTCCTGTTTGTGCAGTTTGCATACCTTGTGAAGGTTAGAGACTTTGGAGCGGAAATCGCTGTCGGTTTCGTAAGAATATCCATAATCCGGTACAACAACGGTATCTTTCCGAAATGAAAAGTCCTCCCCTTTCGGGGTTTCTCCTATTACTACGCCGGCTTTAAAAACATAACAGTTGGGATTATCCACCGGGTTCTTTCCATGTAAAGGATTTATGCCCGCTCTTTTTTGGGATGTTGTAAAAGTGGCTACGATAAAGCCAAAACCGTTATTGTGCAATATGATAGCGTATTTATTTTTTCTTTCGATTTTCAAATCGAATAATCCATATAGGATAGAGCCGGGTGTGAACATCAAATATAGGTTGTTTTTACCGGCGCACGAAAGTACATCATCTCTTTGGCTCCTTTGAAATTGTCTAATTTGATTTCATCATCGGCCAAGCGGCTCATATCAAGTTTTATGTTCGATATATTGGCTACGGGAGAAGAAAAGTCCAACCGGTGTTCATTTCTTGTTATAGTCCATAGCGTATCGGGTTCGTGTGTTAGATTCACTATTTCTTCCGAGGTCATGTTTTTGCATTTGTCTATTACTTTTTGGATAATATCCCATTCAAGTTCGCTGAATTTTTCGTCGTTAAATGCACATCTCGGCTTAATCAGATTGCCAAAATCCGTATGTTCTGCTTCTATATAGTCCGAGAATATGCTGTTGTTGTCTTTGGCATAAAATATTTCCGGCGCTACGGGGCCGAATTGCCAGACATAATAGTCGAGCCATGTAACGGGTACTCCATGTAGCTTCACGGCTTCTTCGTCTATGAGGTAAAGCATCTTTAATAATTTGGTATGATATAGGGGAGTGACCTTGGTGGCTATCAAAGCCATCAGGTTCCCGATTTTATCTCGATTAACAAGAACTCCCAGACTGTTTTCCATATACTTTCTTTGTTTTTATTTTCTATCCGCACAAAGATATATAATTAATGTATATACTGCGCCGTCAGTTAAAACTGACGGCAATGTGGGGGGGAATTGGGCTAAAGCCCAAACAATACTCCGAGTGCAGTATAATTCTTAATTTCTTTTGCGGGCTTTAGCCCAATTCTACCTGATTGCCGTCAGTTTTAACTGACGGGAAAAAGGCAAGTGCGTTTTTTCTTCTAATTTTGTGCTGAATCTTTAATTTAAAAATATGAACCGGCAAATTTTTGAAAGCATTCGTCAGCTTAAACATGAATTGATTCCTAACGAGCGTTTGATTCTTTTTGGTTCGCAAGCGCGGGGAGACGCTCGTCCGGATTCGGATTGGGATTTATTGCTGTTGCTGAACAAGGATAAAGTAACGTGGGAAGATGATAGACAGTTGGCATATCCTTTTACTAAACTGGGTTGGGATTATGCTACTTATTTCAGCGTAAAAGTGTATACGGAAAAGGAATGGCAACAAAAATATTTTACGCCTTTTTACAAAAATGTAATTGCAGATGGTATCGAAATAAAATAATAAAATGAGTTTAACGCAAACAAAGCAATCTGGGGTATTGCCGCTGCCCCCGGATTGCTTTGTTTTTTTTACCTGCGCATCATTCCGCTATGGAACATGGGTGGATTCGATGTCGCTCCAGGGGCCTTTTTCGCCCCTGGTGTTTTCCCATCGCATGGCTACATAGATGGTTCGACCGCAGTTATCGCCTTCAAATTCGATGATGGCGGGCGATGCGGTATCGAAAACGGAATTTACGAGGTCTTTGTAGTTTACGATGGGGGTTTCGGAGAAAGCCCATCGTATCTCTGCGCCGTGCTGCCCTTTGGGTTTTGCGCCTGCGGGGCGGGGCGATTCTTTATCTAAGTAGTCTATCTGCAACCGATGGCCCACTAAGGGGGTGAAGCTAAATCGGGGTGCATCTGTGGCTACGGGAGCTGGAGTTCTCGAGTTGGTGGGGCGTTTGGGAAATCCCATAGCGTCCAAATCCGTGTCCGTAACGGCCGGATCGCCTATCAGCATCTTATTCAACTGGCGAAGGCGGTCTATCATGGCCTTTTCGGTTTCTGCGAGATCGTCCACAACTAATGGAGTACGGGTGGATGGAGAAATCCACAGGTTGTAGGCTGTTACGTAGGGGTTGTAGGTTTTAACCGTAAACGTAGCGTCGTACCAATCTCCTGCGGGAGTTCCTGCTATCATACCAAACCGTATCCTGTTCAAATCGAAATAAGGTACCAGGATGGTCACTACCAATGTGAATAATTCGGTGTGACCACGTGGTACCCAATCTTTTGTTTTTCCCATAAAAATCGGTTTAATTGTTTTTAATTTAAAAAACAAATGTAACAATGAAAGTATTAAGAATTTCCCTCAAGTCTCTTCGTAACGAAGAATGGTTTGATTTGCTTACCACCTTTATCAAAGAAGTAACACGTGCCGGGGCGGATGTGCTGGGTTTGGTTATCCTTATGACCCGACTCCTTCCCCTTTACAATCATGTGGACCAATTGCTGCAAGTGCTGCGCAAAAGCGTCTATACCAAAGAACTCGAAACGGCCAACAAAAAGCGATTGGATACGGTACGTGGTTTCTACTCCGTGGTGAACGGGTCGCAAAAACTGCCCGAAACGAACAAATGCAAAGCGGCTATCCGACTCTTTAATCTGCTGAAAGGCTATCAAAAAGCTCTGCGGGGTGGGTATTCCGAAGTGTCGGGAACGATAAACAACCTTGTCCAAGATTTGGAAGGTCCGTATGCTGCCGATATCACGGAACTGGGTTTCGACGTATGGGTAACGGCTATCAAACAGGCTGAAGACGAGTTCTTGGCCTTGAGGGATGAACGATACGAAGAAACGACGGCCAAACCGAAAGGGAATCTTCGTGATGTACGCACACAGGCGGACATTGTTTACAGTGCGGCCATGAATGTGCTGGATGCGCAGTTGATTGCCGACGGACTGGGCGGCGATATCATGGACGAAGAAGAATATGAACCGGGCAATGAACCGGAAGAAGAACCTTCCGGCCCTACGGAAGACCGGGATACTAACCCCGCCGAACCTACCGGCAATGCTACCTACAATTTTGTGCTGGCCTGGAACGATATCCTGAAAAAATACCGTAACCTCCTGAATCAGCGCGCCGGACGGCGGGCTAAAAAGGAGGAAGAGGACGAAGATTCCGGCCCCGTGGAAGATTAATCCCGACCTCGGGCAAGTCCCCGAACAGCGTAGATGCCTCTGTCCCGACCTCGGGAGAGTTCCAAAACAACGTGGATGCCTCCGTCCCGACCTCGGGCAAGTCCCCGAACAACGTGGATGCCTCCGTCCCAAATTGGGCAAGTCCCCGAACAACGTGGGTGCCTCCGTCCCAAATTGGGCAAGTCCCCGAACAACGTGGATGCTTCCGTCCCAAATTGGGCAAGTCCCCGAACAACGTGGGCGCTTCCGTCCCAAATTGGGCAAGAGGCTCCAAAATCGCTAAGACTCCTGCATAATTTTTCCCCGAAGCAAACGAAACCACACGAAAGCGGCTATGCCTTTGGCCATACTGGTCAGGCTGATGGCCCACCAAACGCCGGTTACGCCCAGCGCCGTGGCGGAAAGAAGAATGGCGAGCGGTATCCGGATCAAATTAAAACTTATGCTGATGATGGCGGGCGGTAACGTTCGGCCGACGCCGTAAAAGATTCCTTGCATGGTAATTTCCAGCATCATGAAGAGCATCGAATAGGAGTCGATGCGCAGAAAAATCCGGCCGGAAGTATACGCCGCCGGATCGGGTACGATGAGGGAAAAGATCTCGCCGCCGTAACGCCAGAAAAGAAAGGTACAGAAAAGGCCGAAAACAGACGTCATCGCCAGCGTAGCGCGGTAGGCGCCCCACACGCGGTCTTTCCGGCCGGCAGCATAGTTCTGGGCGGTGAAGGCGCTGAGGGCTGTGCTGAATCCCTGCGATGTGTTCCAGGCCAAAGATTCCATCTGGCCGCCGGCCGTGAGCGTCATCAGTCCGATATGTCCGCCGCGCAAAGAGGCCGTTCTCCCCATAATGAAATTAATGAAAGCGAACAAGGCGTTCAGCAGGGCTACGGGCAGACCCAGACGGAAAATACGCCGGGTGTAATGGCTTTGGAGTCTAATCAGAAAAGGGAATCCTCCCAGAAGATGGCTCCGGCATCGGAGGTGGTACACAAACAAACAGCATACCACGCCTTGCGACAGACAGGTGGCGCAGGCGGCTCCGGACGTTCCCCATCCAAACACGAAGATAAACAAGGGGTCTAAGAGGATGTTCAGCGCCAAGCCGATGCCGTTTACGAAGAAGGGTACCCGGCTCCTTCCGGCTGCATTGTGGATGCCGGTGAAGGAAAAGGAAAGAAATACGAAGGGAAATCCCAGAATAATAATCCGTAGGAAGCGGACGGCTTCGGCGGTAATGGGGGCGTCTAAGCGGTAAAATCCTACCACGGGACGGGCCAGAAGATATAGCCCCGCTCCCCAGACGAGAGAGAGCAGGAGACTTATCGTCACGTTGTGCGACGAAAACAAACGGGCGTCTTCCATATTCCGGGCGCCAATGCTCTGGGCTACGCTCACCTCGGCGCCTACTTTGTTGAGCAGCGCCAGCGAAGTGCTGATCCATACCAAAATGCCCACCGCGCCGATGGCGGCAACCGATTCGCTCCCCAAACGGCCTATCCAGGCCATGTCGATGAGATTGTAGGCCATTTGTATGAACGATGTGCCCATGATGGGGAGGGCCAAGTGGAACAATTGGCGCTTGATGGGGCCGTTGGTCAGGTTTTTTATTCCTTGCATGGTGGGTGGCGTTAGAAACTGATGGAGAAAAGAACTTCCGGCCGAGTGGTTCCGCTTTCGAGGGTACGAATCAGCCGCAGGCCGGTGACGAGGGGGAAGGAGAAGCGCAGGGCGTTCCAGTCGAAAAGGATATCGCCGCCTACGGAGCTTTGCGTCGTCCATTCGCCGGGCGAATCGGCTTGGTTGAGGTTCAGGTCGTAAAACAAATTTGTGCGCACTCGGCGGATGTACGCCAGCGAGCCGAGCGAGAAGTCGGGCATGGCGATGGGGAAGGCGTAATCGGCCTTGAGGGCGATTTGCTGATGGGTTCGGTAGAGGTAATCGTATCCACGGGGCGCTTCTATCAGTTGTTTGGGGATGTACAGATGGCGGTCGTCGTTGGATTGGTAGGCGTATCCGGCTCGTAGCATCAGGGAGTGGTGGGGCAAAACGCCCGGCCAATAGGTGGTGAGCCGGGCTACGTACATGTCGCCGAAATTGGCGGTATGGAACGGCAGATTCAGATACTGCAACCGGAGTTGGTATCCGAGGCGGGGAAGAATATCGCGATGCGCCGGTTTGCGGTAGTTGTACCATCTGATTTCGGCCAAGAGGTATTGGAAGTAAGTCATGAGCCGGCTGCCGTACTGCTGATAGGCATTGTTGGTATAATAATAGGTAAGGGAGGGTTGTATGCCGTGCACGTACCGGTCTTTCGTCAGATTGAGCGGGAGGTAGGCCTGCGCCTGAAGTTTCAGCAAATTCCGGCGTGTCGGTCGGCTGACGGCCTGCATGGCGCCCTCTTCGTTTTTAACCCATAGGATGTCGAACGCTTTGTCGCCATAATCTATATTAAGATGAAGAACAGGCCACCATCCCATGTACATAAAGTCGAGTTTGCCGTGATGGTATCCTTTGCTGTAATACCAACCGGCCTGGGTGATGGCCGTATTGAGCGAGTTTTGCGATATAAGGGTAGCGCCCGGCTTGAGGGCGGTGATAAAATCGGTAGCGCCGCCGTTCACCAATTCGCTTACATTATAATATAAGGGCGCCCAACTGTGCACGCGGAACAGATGAGCGGCTTTGCGATAAGGTCGAGGCGAAAACTCCACCGGCGTAAGGGGGGAGGAGTTCAGTCGGAAATCTTCCTGCTGAGCGAGCGTATCGGCCAAGGCAAAGCCGGCGGGCCGGCCAAAGTCTGCCTCCTGGGGGATAAGGCTGTCGACGGGGAGCGCCGCTATCCGATATCCTTTCGACTGATAATCGGCAAATAGTATTTCTTCCCTCCCGTTGTGGTACGCAGGCTGAAAAGCGCCGAAGCGCGCCCGGCTTACGCGGTAGGCCTTTCGGGTGGAGGTGTCGAGGTAATACAGATTGTTGGTTCCGTCCAAGCCGGATTCGAAAAACAATTTCCCGTCCCGGTAAGCGGGCGAAGCGATATTGGCCCACGTAGGGCCGAGCAGTTCTTCCCACCGGCTTGTTTGCAGATGGAGTTGCAGCAGGCGGATGCCTTCGTTGTCTACCGCCACGGCGTAGAGCGTGTCCGGTCCTCCCAGCGCGAGTTCTTTTACAAACACATCGCCCGGAGTGTCGTATTGTTGTTCTTCTTTGCCGCTTTCGGCATCAATTCGTGCAATCCGGCACACGCCCTCTTCGGTAAAGAGGGAGGCAACGAGGAAGGAATCGCCCGCAGCGAAAGAAATATACCGGCTACGGGCCGTAAGCGTTTCCGTGCCACGGGTAGACAGATGCGCATATTTTATGACCGTATGATTTTCGTGCGTCCACCGAAGGCTGGGAATCTGTTCCATCCAATAGACACGGTCGCCGCGAAGGATTATCTTTCCGCTGATATTTCCTGTGTATGTAAGCCGTTTTTCGCGTCCGTGGGCGAGCGATACCAAGGAAGGCAGGTCGGCGAGCGAAGACTTCACCGCTATTACGGTAGAATCGTTCCGGGCCTGGGGATATTTGTAAGACGTATACTGTTTGGTTTCCGGCGAAAGGTAGCGTGGAACGAGGTATCCGCCGCTGTCTTGCGCAACCCATTCTTCGGCGAGGAAGGCGAATGTTTCCTTGAAAAGCCGGCCGAACGTACTCCCCGTATGATGCCTGAAAGCGTTTGCAAAAGGAGGGAAGGCGATGGGATGTTTTACGTAACGGCTCACCGTCTTGTCCCATATATCCGCCCCGTAGGTATAGCGCGCAAAGGCGGTCATATCATATCCCAAGGCATAGAAATCTCCCGTATAATCTTTGTACGAACCTAAGTACCATTTATCGAACGAATAGAAGGGGGCGGCCAGCATCTGAGCGCGGTACGTCATCTGAAATTCCGGCAATCGTCCTCTCCCTGTTTCCGACAGGGCTGTTTCCATACTCACGGCGTCGCCTTCGAAGAACCAGCGGGGCACGAATGCGGAGGAGATGCCGGCCGCCTGTTCGCCCATCAGGAAATAGAGAGGTTGGAAGATACCGGTCATCAGTTTGCCGGTTTGCACTACATGGCGCGATTCGTGTATCACCAAATGCCTGTCCCACGGTTCGGACTGGAGAGTGGAGGATGGCGTGGTGAACAGTTCCATCCGTCTGGGCGACCAGGCCACCATACCGTTCGACGCCATATTAGCGGGGTGGAGGATAACGGGAAATTTCATCCCCACCGGGTTCTTCATCGTCTTGGCGAGGTGCGGATAGACATTCTCCAGATACAAGGCGTAGCGGCGGGCTGCCGAGTCTGTACCTTGCGGATAAATTAAGGTATAATGCGGGAGAGAAACCTGATTCCATTTAAAACGGGCCGGGTCGGTACCATAATCCAGAAATTGGGCCTGTGTAAAGAACGGTACACAGGCCCAGATAGCTATCGTTTTGTAGATAGACATGTTTATTTATTAAAACCTAAGCCCACTTCAAAGGTTTCGGCGCCGGCGATGAGTTCCGGAAATTTTTCTAAGACTGGAGCTATAAGAGCCTTTATTTCTTCGGGCAGATTACCGGCCAGCAGCGGCGTCAGTATCGGCGCGAGGACGCCGCCCCAGGTTTTTCCTACATAAAATACGGTTCCTCCGTCTTCCGTTTGTTTATAGCCTATCGGAAGCGTAACAAAATCTCCTCTTTCTTCGGTCAATGCGCCCAGTATGGCGTTCACGTCGATGGGGAGGCCTTCGGGTATCATAGCCGTGAGCAGGGGAAGGTAAGTTTCAAGCAAAGATTTCTCGAACGCCAGATACAATTGGCCGTCTTCTACGAAATAGGATACGGATACTAAACTTTTAATTTCGTCCGGCATACCGGTAGGCGTGTCTTTGCCTGTATCCGTCCATTTTACGTCAAAAAGTCCGTCTCCGCCCAGCGATACGGTTACGTCCGTTACTTTTTGCGCCAGCAAGCCGCTCAGCAACGAGCGAAGCACGGTACATGCCCCTACGAAGTCAGCGTCCATAGACCTTGCATTTAATACAATGTTGGCTCCCATCTGAGAGAAGCCCAGCTTCCAGGTACCGGCCAGGGGCGAGTTGATTTTGCGGTTTACGTCCACGGTCAGCGCTGCGGAGGTGGAGTTTTCGGCCGACAAAGTTCCCGATACGGAGATAACCGTTTCGTTCACCGTCGTTTCGGCGGTGAAGGTGTAGGTTTTATCGTCTTTGCGGATCATCGTTACGTTGTTGATTTCAACCGTTGCATTATCGGGAACGATATTTGTCAATGTAATCTTGGCATTTTCGCCTGTTTCGGCGGCCAGCGTCACCGTTTTGGATTTGGAAAGACCGTCTTCTTTCCCATTAATGATAAGTTTGTGCGATTCGTCGGGCGTATAAGTGCCTAACGAATTTTTCCACGTTGGTTCTTCTACCGGCGGATTGTCGGCAGGATCATCTTTCGAACAAGAGGTGACAAGGATGTGTATACAAGCTATCACAAGTAAATAAAATAACCAATTCTTTTTCATAATCTATAATATTTATTGTAAACGTGGCGCAAGGTAGGGAAAAAAGGCAAAATATAACGAGGAGAAACAAATTTTCTTTTGGATAAGATTCTACTTTTCTCTCCCGCCATACGACCTGCAAGAGGTTTTTGGGAAGAAATCGTCTGTTTTTTAATTAGATTTCAGGGTCGATGTTACAATTGTAGACGGAAACGGCAGATTTTAACACGCTCATAAAGCATTTTAATTGTAGTTTTGCCAAAATTATTATTAATTTAAATACACAATAAAAAGGAATGCCAAATTCATCGAAACATATTCATTCAAAAGCGGTAGAATTGATAGAGCAATCTACCGGTAGCGGATCGATAGCAAGACTCCGGGAATACAAACTCCGTGCGGAAGAAATTTCTCATTCTACTGACAGGAGTTACAATTTGATCGTGTTTCTTGTAGAAGGCGTGATGGTGGTAAATAGTAGCGAGGGATTGGGGCGGATTGTACGCCAGGGCGAATTTTTCTTTATCCCCATCTCGTCGTACGTATCCTACCAAGCATTATCTTCATGTCGTTTTCTGATTTTCTCTTTCGAGCGTTTAGAGAGTACCTGCGATCTGGCTTATTTAAGAGAACTGTCGCAATTGCCGGTTCAGGTAGAATACCAGTTCCATGCCGTTGCAATACGGAAACCGTTATTGCATTTTTTGAAGGAACTCGCCGGTTTCAAACAAATGATGAACGACGTGGAATATCAGCGCGTAAAATGCGAGGAATGTTTTTATCTCCTTCGCTCTCTTTATTCGCAAGAAGAGATGTTGAACATCTTCTATCCGATAGTAGGAAAATCGGTAGACTTCAGGCTGTTCGTTTTGAAAAACTACCTGAACGTGAAAAATATTCACAAAATGGTAGAGCTGTCCGGATTGAAACGGAAAACGTTCGACCGACTCTTTAATTACGAGTTTGGACTGCCTCCTTACCAATGGGTGCTCCGGCAAAAAGCCAAACATATCCGCTACGAGCTTTCCGAGACCGACGAACAGATGCAGGATATTATGCGGAAGTATGGTTTTCAGATAGCTCCTCACTTTACCCGCTTCTGCCGGGAGTATTTCGACGCCACTCCTTTGGAAGCGAGAAAACGTTTGCGGATGGAGAAAGCTCAATTGCAGTATTGACCTCAATAATTTCTCCGTCATAATTTATGACGGAGGAAATGGTCTTTCGGATGGGTTCGTCGTAATTTATGCGAAACGAATGAAGAACTGAGTTTGGTTTGTCGGACGTTTTCTTATGTGATTTCTTCTATAAATTCGTTTACTTTGCAGGGAATGAACGAGCAAGTGCAAAACAAATTGAAAGTGTTGGCAGAATCGGCAAGGTACGATGTATCTTGCGCTTCGAGCGGTACAACGCGCAAGAATCGCCCCGGCACAATAGGCAGCGCCGAAGGGTGGGGGATTTGTCATAGCTTCACCGAAGACGGCCGCTGCGTCTCTCTGCTGAAAATCATGCTCACCAATCATTGTATTTACGACTGCGCCTATTGCATCAACCGGCGAAGCAACGATATCCGACGCGCCACGCTCACGGTGCAGGAGCTGGTAGACCTTACGCTCGAATTTTACCGGCGAAATTATATTGAAGGGCTTTTCCTCAGCTCCGGCGTAGTCCATACTCCCGACTATACGATGGAACGGATGGTGCGCGTAGTGAAAGAACTGCGCACCGTGCATCGCTATAACGGCTATATCCACATGAAAAGCATACCGGGCGCTTCGCGCGAATGGGTAGACGAGGCCGGACTGTATGCCGACCGTCTCAGTGTGAATATAGAAATCCCGCAGGAACAAAACCTCAAGCTGCTGGCGCCCGAAAAAGACCATCAAAGCATCTTCAAGCCGATGTTTTACATCCAGCAAGGCGTATTGGCAAGCGCCGACGAACGGAAACGTTTCCGTCATGCTCCGCGATTTGCTCCGGCGGGGCAAAGCACGCAAATGATAGTAGGCGCTACCAACGAGAGCGATAAAGACATCCTCCGCCTGTCGGCCGCCTTATACCAGCGCCCCAGCATGAAACGGGTGTATTACTCCGGCTACATCCCCGTCAATACCGATACGCGCCTGCCCGCCCTGAAACAACCGCCCTTGGTAAGAGAAAACCGCCTGTATCAGGCCGATTGGCTGATGCGTTTCTATGGCTTCAAGTCGAACGAGATTGTGGATGATTCTTACCCCAATCTGGATTTGGAGATAGACCCCAAACTGGCTTGGGCCTTGCGCCATCCCGAATATTTCCCGATAGATGTCAATAAAGCCGACCAGAATTTGATACTTCGCGTACCGGGGATTGGCGTCAAATCGACTATGCTGATTATAGCCTCCCGGCGTCATGGGCGGATTACGGCTTCCACGCTGGCAAAAATGGGTGTGGTGATGAAGAAAGCCCGTTACTTTATTACCTGTGGCGAATTGCCTGTCCTCACCGTAAACGAAGTTCACCCGGATTATATCCGCAAAGCGCTTACGGGAAAAAAGAATCAGAAGAAAGACCCCGACAGCAAGCAATTGTCTATTCCCTTCCCCGAATAAACCGATGATAGTTTTCCGCTACGACAAAACATTCGAAGGATTGCTCGCTACCCTGTTCGATGCATACAGTAAGAAGACATTTCCGGACAGGCTCTTGTCCGAGAACGAACCGCTCCCGATGTTTGCCGGCGAGGTGCATCTCGTCGTCACCGAATCGTATAAATCCACCCGCGTATGGACAGCGCTGGAGAAAAAACTATCCCGTCCGGTTTGTGGTATGCTGATGCACGTATGGCTGTCGGAACTATCCGGCAGCGACGAGCTTTTGTTTCGTTACATGCGCAAAGCCTTCGATGCTCCTTTTTCTATCGCCACCCATTTTGCCGACAACGATGTGATGGATGTAAAGAAAATTGCAGGAAAGGTGAGCAAGGAAAGAGAACATCTGATGCAGTTTGTGCGTTTCCAAAAAGCGGCCGACGGTATATACTTCGCTCCCGTATCGCCTGTTTACAACGCCCTTCCGCTCACGCTCCCGTACTTTACCGATCGCTTTGCCGACCAGAAATGGCTGATATACGACCTCAAGCGCCGGTATGGATATTATTACGACCTGAAAACGGCTGCCGAGGTGACGCTCAACAACGACGAACATCTCCTTGGCGGCAAGCTCGACGAAACCTTGATGGCGCAAGACGAAAAGCTTTTCCAAAGCATGTGGAAAGAATATACTCTTTCGCTCACCATCAAGGAACGCCTCAATCCCAAGCTGCAACGCCAGCACATGCCCCGGCGCTTCTGGAAATTCATGCCGGAAAAGAACTGAAAATCTTCCGGTATGGCGAACAACTATTTCCGATTCAAACAATTTGTAATACAGCAAGACCGGTGCGCCATGAAGGTGGGGACGGACGGAACGCTCTTAGGCGCCTGGGTATCGGCAGGCGATTGCCGGAATATATTAGATGTAGGAACGGGCGCCGGCTTGATAGCTTTGATGCTGGCGCAACGAAATCCGGAGGCCGCAATAGATGCCGTTGATATCGACACCGACGCTTGCTCTCAGGCAAAAGAAAATGTAGCAGGTTCGCCTTTTGCCGGCCGCATCCATGTTGTTCACGCTTCGTTTGCCGATTATGCTTCGACAACGACCTCGACGTACGATTTGATTGTTTCCAATCCGCCATACTTTGTGCGTTCGCTAAAGAATCCCGATATGCAAAGGCGTATCGCACGCCATGCCGACACGCTTCCGCTGGAAGAATTGATGGAAAAAGGACGTAGATTGCTGTCGCCGGACGGACGTATGGCGTTTATCCTTCCCGCCGACCGCGAGCAGGAACTCCGCGCTCTTGCATGCGGGAAGGGTTTGCATATCGTAAGGCAAACCGATGTTGTTCCCGTATCCGGCGGTGCAGCGAAACGGTTGCTCGTTGAACTGTCGGCATCTCCGACTGCCTCCATCGAAAAGGACACCCTGTCGATAGAAAAAGCCCACGGGGAATACTCGCAGGCTTATATCGCATTGACGAAAGATTTTTATCTGAAAATGGAGGAATAGTTTATTCCGGCACGGCCACGCTTCTGGTTTTTCTTTTTTTCAACCGCTCTATTTCTTTCTGTAAGCTTTCTATCTCCTTCCCTTGGTTTTTAATGGTGGTAAGCAGCGAGTTCAGTTCTTCGTTTTCGATAGACGAAGGATATTGTGCGTTTACCCGGAAGATGAAGTCGGACAATACATTCATATAGTTATTGAAAGCTTCGTAGGGATTGTCGTAGGGGCTGAATTTCTTTTCGCCGGGGTGTTTGGTATTCATATAATAGAAATGGTCGCTGCTTTGCAGATAATTCCAGTCTTGCTTGATGCGGCGGTCTTCTATCAAACGTACCCGTTCGCTTATCTGGTTTATCTTGCCGAAAGCTTCTTGTTGCAACACATTACCGAGCCACGAACTGCAATCTTTTTCTTCGTCTACCCACGACATCGGATAGGGCACGGAGATAGAACCAACGGGTTTCAGGAGCGCAAATACGTCCGAAGGGAGCGAAAATCCAATACCTTTTTCTTCGGCAAAGCGGGGCAGCGCCTTGAAAAACTCAAATATACCGGATTCGGCCGGATGGAAAGACCCCAGCACGTCGTAGTTCATAAAAAGGTTAATGATTTGTTCTTCGTTGGGCGTAGCGGCTATCCAGGAGATGTATTTATCGGCGGTGAGCGGATATTCGCTCCAACTGTAATTGTGGAAACGTATGGATATATCTTCGCTGAAGCGGTCGTTCTTCAGCAAAAGTTTCAACTGCGGTTGGACGATAGAGGTATACACATAATTCGGACTTTTCCATCCCAGTATATGTTTGGCTCCTTCCGTCATCATGCCTTTATAGCCCAATTCATAGACAATATCGGATATTTCGTCCGAATAAATCAATTCCGTATTACGGAACACACGGGGGTAGACTCCAAAGAGGTTATAGATTTTATTGCGATGTAGTATCACCTGTTCCTTAAACTCTTCGGTATCGCCCAAGGAGGAGAGCGAATGAGCGTAGGTTTCCGTCAAGAACTCAATGCAGCCGGTCTTAGCCAGCTCTCTGAATCCGTCGATTACTTCGGGGGTATAGATTTCCATCTGTTCAAGAGCCGTTCCCGATATGGAAAATGCCGCCTTAAATTTGCCTCCTCCGGATTTAATCATTTCCATGAGTGTGCGATTGGCCGGCATGTAACAACGTTCGGCTATTTGCCGGATGATTTCTTCATTCTGAAAATCATCATAATAATAGTGGTCGTTTCCTATATCAAAGAAACGGTATCTTTTCAAACGGAACGGTTGATGGAGCTGGAAATAAAAACAAATTGTTTTCATGATCTTAAAAATTTATCGGTTAATTACTTGGTCGTATATACGGCGCACTTTCTGTCCGGCATACTCCCACTTAATAGTATCTACTTCTTTTTTCCCTTCTTCTTTCAAAAACTTATGCATAGCCGGATAGGAGATAATGGCATACATGGCATCGGCCATAGCTTCGATGTCCCAATAGTCCACTTTTACGGCATAGTTTAATATCTCGGCGCATCCGGATTGTTTGGAGATAATAGACGGAACCCCGCATTGCATGGCTTCGAGCGGCGAGATGCCAAAAGGTTCGGAAACGGAAGGCATTACATACACATCGCTTGCTTTCAGTACTTCGTATACTTGTTTCCCTTTCATAAATCCGGTAAAGTGGAAACGGTCCGAGATATCTCGTGCGGCGGCCAGACGAATCATCTGATTCATCATATCGCCGCTTCCTGCCATCACAAACCGAACATCGGGCGCTTTGGCCAATACTTTGGCGGCGGCTTCTACAAAATATTCGGGTCCTTTCTGCATGGTGATGCGTCCCAGAAAGGTGATGACTTTGTCTTTCACTCCTTTCTTGTCTTGTATCGCCAATATATCGGGACTTAAAGGCTCTACGGCGTTATGCACGGTCGTTACTTTGAAGGGACTTTGGTGGTATTTTTCAATCACCGTGCGACGTGTGAGGTTGCTTACGGTAATGATGTGGTCGGCATTATCCATTCCGTTCTTTTCTATCCCATACACATCCGGATTCACATTTCCCCGGCTTCGGTCGTAGTCGGTAGCATGTACGTGGATAACCAAGGGTTTCCCGCTTACCATCTTCGCATGGATACCGGCGGGGTAGGTCAGCCAATCGTGAGCATGTATCATATCGAACGCTTCTGTGCGGGCAATAACACCGGCAACGATAGAATAGTTATTTATCTCCTCCAACAAGTTGTCGGGATAACGTCCGGAAAACTCCATGCAACCCAAATCGTTTACATGCCGGTAACGGAAGTCGGCATAGATATGATTGCGGTAATCATAATACTTTTGCGGATCCATATATTTCCCAATCCGGCGCTTTACATAATCCATCTGCACATCGTGGTAGACAATGGGAACATTGCAGGCTCCGATTATTTTCAGAAAACTCTGGTCTTCGTCGCCCCAAGGTTTGGGAATAACGAAGGTGATGTCCATATCCGATTGCAGGGCCATACCCCGCGTCATTCCGTAACTGGCTGTACCCAGTCCTCCCAATATATGCGGTGGAAACTCCCAGCCAAACATTAATGCTTTCATAATTGTATGATTTTACTCGGCGTTATATTTTTTCAACAGTTCTTCTACCCTCAGAATAGCCGCTACATTCATAGCGAACGAAATGGCTCCCCGTCCGGTAAACGGCGGATTTCCGTCGAACAGTTCGGGGATAGTGCCTATACAATGCAATTTCATTTCTTCTTCTATACTTATCAACATTCTTTCTGCAAACGAAAGACCGCTTTTCCCAAATATGTGCAGGTACGACTCTAAATAGGCGCCCAGCAACCACGGCCAGGCCGTTCCCTGATGATAGGCCAAATCGCGCTGAGTTTGAGGGCCGATGTAGCAGGGATTATACCCTTCGCTTTTAGGACTGAGCGAGCGTAGCCCTTTGGGCGTTAGCAATTCTTTTGTTACTATATCTACTACGGCGCGTTTCTGCATTTTCGTTAATGCCGAATAGGGTAACGATACGGCAAAAATCATATTGGGTCGCACACTCCAGTCTACAATACTCCCCGATACCGAGTCGAACAAATAGTTATATCCATTTACAAAGGTTTCGGGGAATGATTTATCAATAGCTTTAATAAAGGCATCTATTCTTTCCATAGACCGGCCGTTGTTCAATTCCTTATGAAAGCAAAGCGCATTATACCACAAGGCATTGAACTCTACGATATATCCGGAACGAGGAACAACCGGTTTGCCGTTCACGGTAGAGTTCATCCAGGTAATGGCTTTTTCTCTTCCGTCGGCATACAACAATCCGTTCTCCGTGGGTTTCATATCCGGATGTTTTCCATCGGCGATGTAATGGATTATTTCAGACACGAAGCCGGCATAGAGTTCTTTACAGCGCTCGATACCCATATTCCGGGCATATTGCTGGATACTCCATATACACCACAACAGTACGTCGGGTTGGTCTATTTCCGTGATAACAGGGTCGGCCAATCCTTTCTCCATAAAATTGCGCATGGCCGGCATAGCCGTACAGAGAATTTTTTCAAAGCGTACAGGGTCGCTGATAGAGAGCGTACAACCGGGCACGGAGATAAACAAATCCCTTGCACGTACCTTAAACCAAGGATAGCCGGCCAAAAGGTAGGCGTCTGTCTCATTCGGACGAAAATAAAACTGCTGTGCGGAATTTTTCAAACAATTGAAAAAACTGTTACGGGGAGTACGGTAATCCACTTCCTGTCCGTATAATGTTGTCAGTTGCGAGGTGGCGGTTTCCAGATCTCCTGCGCTAAAAATAATAGATTCTCCCTTTTTGATAGGCAGTTCAAAGTAGCCGGGCACATACAAATCCTCCTTATACGGGAAACCTCTTTCCTGTTCCTTAGGATATTCTATGGCATTGTACCAATAAGGTTCGAAAACGAATTTTACCTTTTTACTGAACTGCATATGTAATTCGGGATAGCCTGGGTATAGGCATATTTTAATGCCATTAGGTATTTCGGTATACGACCGGTTGATATAGCCATTGGCTTGTGTCAGTTCTTTCACATTTCTGAAAGCCAGGAAGGGGCGAAAGCGTAGCGTAGTAGCCGAATGGGCGTCTTCGAGCGTATATTTTATCAAGATACGGTTTTCATACATGGAAAAAACCTTTTCTTTCGATAGCACCACTCCGCCTACCCTGTACAAAGTACGGGGCACGGTTTCGCAGCCATATTCGCGGATGTATTTATGTCCTTTGGGACTGTAATTATCCCCTTCATACTTGTGTAAACCCATATTAAACTCGGCTCCATGTTGGATAACCGTTTCGTCGAGCGATGATAAGAGTACGTGATTATCGTTGTCCAATCCGGGGACGGGCATCACCAGCAATCCGTGGTATTTTCGTGTATTACAATCCACTACGGTTGTACAATGGTAAGCCCCTTTTCGGTTGGTTCGGAGTACTTCACGACTCAACGACTCCTGCAGGTTTATCATTATTGTTTTATCAAATTCAAGATAACTCATAAATATATAAATGTTTAGCTTTGTAGTCCTTTCAGGTGACAATTTAATTACCAAATGTATCCATTTAATTTGGGCAAGCAAATGAAAATGATATTTTTTACATTTTTTTTCGATAAAAACAAAAAACCCCGTAAAAAATAGAAGGAAAGCACCCGTCATGGATACCTTCCTTCTATGCTTTACTCTTTTTGTACAAGGTCAATAATTACTCTAATTTCCGGTTCAGGATAATGTGAACCAGATATCCCAAAATGATGACGCCGGAACCGGAGAGGAGAATAGTGTTATTCACACCGTTCGATAAAGCGGGTATGGCAAGTATTGCTACACCTATAAGAAGTATAATCACTCCCAAATATTTGAATAAATTACTCATGGTGATAGATATTAATTGTTTTTTTTATATCGCAAATACAGTATGTTGTTCAACCAGGGCTCGAACCTGGAATTTCAGGACCAGAATCTGACGTGTTACCATTACACCATTGAACACTTTTGATTTCTTCGGGCAAAGATATAGGCTTTTTTTTATTTCACACAAAATTTTTGTTTTAAAAAGCAATGTGATGCCTTTTTTTAATGCGCCGGATGTTATTTGTTCCATGTAGACACATAGTATTAGATAATCGTCCGCGCCCAAGTCCAGTCCCGACACCTTTTACATAGCCTCGCCGACAATTTGATTTGCCCTTTCTAAAAAGTTAGAAAGGTCGCCGACAATTTGATTTGCCCTTTCTAAAAATTAGGAAGGCCGCCGAAAATTTGATTTGCCCTTTCTAAAAAATTAGAAAGGGTGCCGACAATTTGATTCACCCTTTCTAAAAATTAGAAAGGTCGCCGACGATTTGATTCACCCTTTCTAAAAAGTTAGAAAGGTCGCCGACGAGTTGATTTGCCCTTTCTAAAAATTAGAAAGGTCGCCGACAATTTGATTCACCCTTTCTAAAAATTAGAAAGGGTGCCGACGATTTGATTTGCCCTTTCTAAAAAATTAGAAAGGGTGCCGACAATTTGATTCACCCTTTCTAAAAATTAGAAAGGCCGCCGGAAATTTGATTCTTCCTTTCGCAAGATTCGGCGACACCTGATACGGTTGTTTCATGGTTTGTGCAGTCTTATTTTATGCATCGACCCTGAAAAAAATTACGATATACCGGCTCGGCTGAAGTTTTTGTTTTATATTTGCCCTGTGGGCGAACACAGTAAAAGAACACAACACATGCAAACATACCGAATCAAAGACATTGCTACACTGGCCGGCGTATCTACCGGTACGGTAGACAGGATATTACACAAACGGGGAAGGGTGTCGGCCGAAGCGCAAGAGAAGGTGGACGAAATATTGAAGGAAATTAATTATCAGCCTAATCTGATAGCCCGTTCGCTGGCGCTGAAGAAAAAGTACAACTTTATAATCCTTACGCCGCAGCCGGTTAAAGGCGAGTATTGGGGAAAATTGGCCGAAGGCGTAGATAAAGCCGAACAGGAATTGGCGTGCTACAACATCAGCGTGCAACGGTTTTATTTCGACCAATACGACGAACAGAGCTTCGACGCCGCTGTCTCGCTCGTGACGCAAACGGATTGCCAGGGCGTGATTGTCGCCACCCTCTTCCGAGACAGCGTGGTGAAACTCGGCACACATTTAGATACCATCCATGTGCCTTACGTACTCATCGACGCTTATGTGGAAAACACCCATTGCGTAGCGTATTACGGTACTCATTCGTACGATTCGGGATACATAGCCGGGCGACTGCTTTTCGAGCAAATACAGATAGATAGCGATGTGGTGGTCTTTTATTTCAACCGAAAAGGCAGTCATCACTCCACTCAGGTAGCCCGGCGGGAAGAAGGTTTCTACGATTACTTCCGGCATCGCCATCACCGGGGGCATATCTACACGCTGCAAATGCGGGCCGAAGAAAATAGCGATAACGATGCGGTTCTCACCGCTTTCTTCAAGGCAAATCCACAGGTGAAGGCCGGTATCATCTTTAATTCCCGCGCTTACTTGGTAGGGAAATATCTGGAGAAATGGAATAGGGCGAAAGATTTTAAACTCATCGGCTACGATGTGCTCGATGATAATATCCATTTCCTGCAAAATGGCCTGATTACCCACCTCATCGCCCAGCGACCGGAAGTACAGGGCTTGAATGCCGTAAAGGTTTTATTCCGCCACCTGATAATGAAAGAAGAAGTGGAACAGGTAAATTATATGCCTATCGACATACTGACGAAAGAAAATATCGTGTATTACAATAATTATATATAATCGAAGAAAAAGTATCATGAAATTGAAAGACAATTACCAATGGTCGCTGGTCGTACCCACCAGCATGGGCATCCGTATCACGCCAACGGCGCAGGGACAGCCGGTACACAAGAGCGACACGCTGTTTATGCAAGCCACCAGCGCCGAATCGAACGTGGTAAGCGTAGCGGCTTACCTGGGTCTGCCCGTCAAGGCGCTCACCACCTTTGTGAAGGGTAGTCCGATAGCACAGTTTATCAAAGACAACCTCCGCAGTCGGCATATCGCTTACGAAGGGAAAGAAGTAGCACAGGGAGGTCCCTGGGGATTCCGGCACCAAATCAATATTGCCGACAGCGGTTTCGGTTCGCGAGGCCCGCGGGTGTGGAACGACCGGAGCGGCGAAGTGGGGCGTACCTTGAGCATTGAAGATTTTAACCTGGAACGCCTCTTCGGACAGGAAGGCGTCCAAATCCTGCATCTGTCGGGACTAATCGGCGCCCTCTCGGCCGATACCAGCCGCTTTTGCCTCGAACTGGCGCGCGCCGCTAAAAAGTACGATACCAAAATATCCTTCGACCTCAACTACCGGGCTTCCTTCTGGACGGGACGCGAAGCGGAATTGAGCGATATATTTCAGGAAATCGCTTCTCTCTCCGATATATTGGTAGGCAACGAAGAAGATTTCCAACTCTGTCTCGGCATCGAAGGCCCCGAAGCCGGAGGAAAAGGTCTTTCGGGTAAAACAGACAGTTTCAAGGGCATGATACAAAACGTAAAGCGGAGCTATCCCGGCACATCGGTCTTTGCCACTACGCTGCGCGAAGTAGTAAACGCCAACAACCATCTATGGGGAGCGATTATGCTGGAAGGCGATACTTGGCACGTGATAGAGCCGCGTCCTATCAGCGTACTGGACCGCATAGGCGGCGGCGACGGTTTTGTGGGCGGCCTCCTCTACGGCATCCTGAAGGGTTGGGAACCGGAAAAATGGGCGCAATTCGGATGGGCGACGGGCGCCTTGGCCACCACCTTCCTGACCGACTATGGCCAGCCTGCCGACGAAGATCAGGTATGGAGTATCTGGAAAGGAAATGCACGGGTATTAAGATAAACCTACACAGAGAAGAAGAAAGATATGCTCTATTTCGAAAAAGGTTCGCCCCATTTGGCCCTTAGCCGCGAAGAACTGAAAACCATTGTTTTTGATACGCTGAGCCGGCTTGGGCACAGAGAAAAGGTGTTGGTTATTCCGCCGGACTTTACCCGCTTCCATTCGCGGGCCGGCGAACTGACACAATATATATATGAATATTACGGCAACAAACTTACCGATATTCTCCCGGCCCTGGGAACGCATTTTCCGATGACGGAAGCGGAAATCGGCAAAATGTTTCCCGGCGTTCCCCCGTCGCTCTTCCGGGTGCATAACTGGCGCGAAGATGTGGTAACGGTGGGCGTCGTTCCCGGAGAATACATAAAGGAAGTATCGGGCGGCGTAGTGGATTACCCCTGGCCGGCGCAAGTAAACCGGATGTTGGTAGAGGGCGGCTACGACCTCATACTCTCGCTCGGACAAGTCGTGCCTCACGAAGTGATTGGTATGGCCAGCTACAACAAAAACATCTTTGTAGGAACGGGCGGCGCCGAAGGTATCAACAAAAGTCACTTTATAGGCGCTTCCTACGGGATGGAGCGCATCATGGGAAGGGCGTCCAATCCGGTTCGCAAGGCGCTGAACTATGCTTCCGAACATTTCATTGCCCATTGGCCGGTGGTGTATATGCAAACCGTTGTGTCTTCCGGTAGCGACGGACTGCAGATGCGGGGACTTTATATTGGCAACGATTTTGAATGTTTCGACAAAGCCGCCGCCCTTTCGCTCCGCGTTAATTTCCAAATGCTCGACAGAGAAATGAAAAAGGTAGTCGTATACCTCGACCCCGAAGAATTTCGTACCACCTGGGTGGGCAATAAGAGCATCTACCGTACCCGCATGGCTATCGCCGACGAGGGAGAACTGATTGTCCTGGCGCCCGGTCTGCATCGGTTTGGAGAAGACCCGGCCAACGACGCCCTCATTCGCAAATACGGTTACGTGCCTACGCCGAAGGTATTGGAATACGTGGCGGCAAACGAAGACTTGCGCAACAGTCTGGGCGTGGCGGCACATCTGATACATGGCACATCGGAAGGACGTTTCCGGATTACCTATTGCCCCGGACGCCTCACGCAACAAGAAATAGAAAGCGTAGGATTTCATTATGCCGATTTGGAAGAGATGAAAGCAAAATACAATCCCGCCACACTACAAGACGGCTGGAACGAGGTAGAGGGCGAAGAAATCTATTACATCTCCAATCCGGCGCTGGGTTTATGGGCGTACAAAGAACGCTTCGTATGATGAAACGGCCTAAAATCGTAGCGGACGACAAGATTCCTTTCCTCCGCGGAGTATTAGAACCTTACGCCGACATGGTCTACTTGCCCGGCGCCCGGATATCTCCTGCCGATGCATCGGACGCCGATGCCATCTTAACCCGTACCCGCACACGTTGCGATGCCGGATTGCTCGATAACAGTCGCGTTAGCCTGATAGCAACGGCTACCATCGGATACGACCATATCGATACGGCGTATTGCGAGGCAAAGAACATACGTTGGGTAAACGCTCCCGGCTGTAACTCTTCGTCCGTGCAGCAATACATTACGGCAGCGCTGACGATGTGGGCGAAAAACAGCGGCGTGCCATTGTCCGAAAGTACATTGGGCATCATCGGCGTAGGCAACGTAGGCAGCAAGGTGGCCAAAGCCGGGGCTGCGCTCGGTATGCGCGTTCTATTGAACGACCCCCCCCGCGCCGATAAAGAAGGAACGGAATCGTTTGTTGCATTGAACGAACTGCTGCGCGAGAGCGACGTGGTGACCTGTCATACGCCGCTGACTCAAGACGGCCTCTATCCTACCTTCCATCTGGCTTCGGATGCCTTTTTCGAACAAATGAAAGCGGGAGCCGTCTACATCAATTCGTCGCGGGGAGCCGTAACCGATTCGGCCGCATTGAAGCGTGCCATACAAACAAAGCTCTCCGCCTTTATCCTGGATGTATGGGAAGGAGAGCCTCAGCTTGACCCCGTATTATTGGAAAAAGCCTTTATCGCCACGCCGCATATCGCCGGTTATTCTGCCGACGGCAAAGCGAACGGAACAGCGGCTTGTGTCCGCGAGATAAACGCCTTTTTTCATCTCGGCCTCCCGGCCGACTGGTATCCGGAAGCTGTTCCTCCGCCACCGATGCCCACCCAATGGTCTATCGACTGCGAAGGGAAAACCGTCGAACAGGTATTTTACGAAGCGGTAACGCACACTTATCCTATATGGGAAGACAGCGAGCGACTGAAACAATCTCCCGGAAGCTTTGAAAAACAGCGGGGGGATTACTGGACACGTCGCGAATTTGAGAGCTTCAGCCTAAACCTGAGTCATGCCGACGAAAAGACAGTGTCCGGCCTTCAAACAGTAGGATTTAAAATAAACAGACATACGAAATCAATTTAAATATTAGAATCTATGAGAAATTTAGCAGACATCGGTCTGATAGGTTTAGCCGTAATGGGCGAAAACCTGGTGCTGAACATGGAAAGTAAAGGATTCACCGTAGCGGTATTTAATCGCACGGTATCCAAGGTGGATAACTTTATAAACGGCAGGGGAAGCGGGAAGAACTTCATCGGAGCGCACTCTATCGAAGAACTCTGCCAATCGCTCAAACGTCCGCGCAAAGTAATGATGCTGGTCAAAGCCGGACAAGCGGTAGACGACTTTATCGAACAAATCATCCCTTATCTCGAACCGGGCGATGTGATTATCGACGGCGGAAATACACATTTTCCCGACACCATCCGTCGCACGGCCTATGTAGAAAGCAAAGGACTATTGTACATCGGCACGGGCGTATCGGGCGGTGAAGAAGGAGCGTTGAACGGTCCGTCGATGATGCCCGGAGGCTCTAAGGCGGCATGGGAATTGGTGAAGCCTATCTTCCAATCCATCTGCGCAAAAGCAAACGGAGCGCCTTGTTGCGAATGGGTAGGCGAAAACGGCGCCGGTCACTTTGTGAAAATGGTACACAACGGCATAGAATACGGCGATATGCAGTTGATATGCGAAGTCTATCAAATCATGAAAGACCTGCTGGGCATGTCGGCCGCCGAGATGTACGAAGTATTCAAAGAATGGAACGAAGGCGAACTGAATAGTTATCTGATAGAAATCACCCGCGATATCTTGGCCTATCAAGACGAGGCGGGCGAAGTAGTGGTAGACAAAATCCTCGATACGGCCGGGCAGAAAGGTACCGGCAAATGGACCGGCGTAGCGGCCTTGGACTTAGGCGTACCTCTTACCTTAATCGGCGAATCGGTCTTTGCCCGCTGCCTGTCCGCTCAGAAAGCAGAACGGGTGGAAGCCGCCAAACAGTTGTCCGGCCCCACGCCCGCCTTTAGCGGCAATCGTTCGGAATTTATCAACGACCTGAAGAATGCGCTCTATGCCTCCAAAATCGTTTCCTACGCTCAAGGTTATTTGCTGATGCGGGAAGCCGCCAAAGAATATCATTGGAACTTAAACTACGGCGGCATCGCTTTGATGTGGAGAGGCGGGTGCATTATCCGTTCCGTATTCCTCGGTAAAATCAAAGAAGCTTTCGACGCGGAACCGGAATTGACCAATCTATTGCTCGCTCCTTTCTTCTGCGAAAAGGTTACAGCCGCGCAGGATAGTTGGCGGAAAGTTGTATCGACAGCCATCGTAAACGGTATCCCCGTCCCCTCCATGAGCGCGGGATTGACGTACTTTGACGGATACCGCACCGAACGCTTGCCGGCCAATCTGCTGCAAGCGCAACGCGATTACTTCGGAGCGCATACCTATGAACGTATCGACAAACCTCGCGGCGAATTTTTCCATACCAACTGGACCGGAAAAGGCGGCGATACGGCTGCATCGACCTACGTGGTTTAAGCTTTTGCTTGCCGCACGGGTGTAATAAACGGAGCTTCGGATGTAATAAACGAAGCTCCGTATAAAAACGTCTTCAATCGGCGGGTTGAAAACTTTCCGTATATTTGCGCCGAATAAAAAATACTCCAATGAGAATCCGTAATTAATAGTTCGTTGGTTTCAGTAAACCAACACCGTGAGTTTCTAAAATAGTTTCCGGTTTAATCGGTCTTTGCGAAGACCGCTATTAATTATATAAACATGAGTATTGTAGTCCGTGATATTTCTTATCGCTATTTTAATTATCCTTCTTTATTCGAACATCTCAGTTTTTCCGTTCCGGCAAACGGAAAAGTATCTATTATCGGCAACAACGGATGCGGTAAATCCACCTTGCTAAGGTTGCTGAGCGGAGAACTTGCGCCTTCTTCCGGCGTTGTCCATTGCACGTTTCAACCTTATTATATACCTCAGCAGATTGATATGGCAGAACAACAAAGCGTATCGGAAGTGATTGGAATTGCTTCGAAAATACATGCCCTTCAGCAGATTTGCAGCGGCAGCAGTGAGCCGATGTATTTCGACCAATTGGCGGACGATTGGGATATAGAAACCCGGTGTCGCTTGGCGTTAGACTATTGGGGATTGAAAGATATTGATTATAACTCCCGATTCAATATGCTGAGCGGCGGAGAAAAACAAAAGTATTTCTCGCCGGATTACTGATTCATAAGCCGGAGATTATACTTCTCGACGAGCCGACCAATCATCTGGATCAAACAAACAGGCAAAAACTGTACAACTATATCAACAACTGCAAGGCGACGGTTGTGGTGGTAAGCCACGACAGGGCGCTGTTGAATCGTTTGGATACGACGTTCGAATTATCGACGAAAGGTATCAAACTATATGGCGGGAATTATGCCTTTTACAAAGAACAAAAAGAAATGGACAATCATGCATTGACGCAGCAGATTCATTCCGAAAAAACAGCCTTGCGCTCAGCCCGGAAGAAGGCGCAGGAAGTGAGAGAACGGCAGGAAAAGAGAGTGAGCCGGGGGGAGAAAGACACGTCGGGGATTCCGCGCATCCTTCTGAATGCAAGGCAAGGGAAAGGAGAAAACACAAAGGCGCGATTGTCCGAAAAACATACGAATATCATAGCCGATACTCGGCAGAAGCTAATAGAATTGCAACAGAAACAAGAAAATCTCTGCACACTGAAGATAGATTTCGAAGATGCCCGGTTGCACAACGGCAAGTTGTTGGTTGCCTTCTCGGACGTGAATGTTGGATATACCTCGGAGAAGATGCTTTGGCAAACTTCGCTGAACATCGAAATACGTAGCGGAGAGCGTATCCATATAAAGGGGGATAACGGAACGGGAAAAACAACGCTGATTAAATTATTGACGGGAGAAATCGCGCCCGACAAGGGAGAAATCCGATTGGCGGATTTCTCATACATTTATCTCGACCAACACTACCGCCAAGTGGATAGCGATAGCGCTGTTCTTGAAATGGCGGCGTTGTACAACAAGAACCATTTGCCGGACCACGAACTGAAATTGAGGCTTAACAGGGCTTTATTCCCGGAAGTTACATGGAATAAAAATTGTTTGACCCTAAGCGGAGGCGAACGAATGAGGCTCTATTTATGCTGTTTGATGATTTCGAATCATGTTCCCGACATGTTCATCCTGGACGAGCCTGCCAACAACCTCGATCTGTCAAGCCTTTCTATTCTCGCCGATACCATACGGAATTATCGGGGAACGCTTATCGTTGTTTCTCACGACGAATATTTTATCGAAACAATCCGAGCAACGAGAAGTATAGAACTATAACGTGTAGAGAGTGAAAAACAAAGTTTATCGCAAGTCCACAATCTCTGCATGAGGATAATCGGCCTTGGGGAAAGCAAAGAGTTGATCCGGCAGATGCGCGTTGGTTTTTATCCGGCTTATCTGTATGGTGTTGGAGAGCTTGTTTTTCGATTCCACATAGATGCGAACAGGCAGATGCGCGTATTTTTCTATCTGCAATTCTACCCGCACGATGTTGGTCTTCTTCTTCGGCGTTAGTTCTATGATGTAAGCGGCTTTGCCGTTCGCTGCCGTAGTTTCTCCTTTCAAGGCTGCCGTAAAGTCCTTCTGATACGAGCCGAGCAGGATGGCCGGGTTGGTGAACTGCAATTCGTCGCCCTCCGGCGTGCTGACGTTGACCTCTTCCGTATGCTCTACGTATGTCCACTGAGTCGTTCCGTCGTACCAGGTTTTCACGTCGGGCGTTGATAGGGTGAACTTGTCTGCTTTCATCTGAATAATTCCTTCGAAGCTCTCGGAAACTTGTTGCACTTCGGAACGGGTATGCAAAGTGAACGAGGCCGTCATGCCGTTCGACTGATTGTACACGGCGGTTGCTTTCGCCAATATCTCCGTGGCATTCTGAGCGGCAGTTGGAGGGAGCGTTTGGAAGAATAATACGATTGCGAGAAAAATTGATTGTTTCATTTGCCTTTATTTTAAACTGTTCAGCAATTGTTCCAGCGAATATTCGTCTTGTATCAACACCTGACGGGCTTTGCTTCCTTCGGGAGGGCCTACGATGCCGGCCGCTTCCAATTGATCCATCAAGCGGCCGGCGCGGTTGTAGCCGAGCGATAATTTTCGTTGGATGAGTGAGGTGGAGCCTTGCTGTTCGCGGGCAATCAGGCGGGCTGCTTCTTCGAACATGGGGTCGCGGTCGGATAAATCTACCGAGGCGGCGGCGTTGTCGCCTCCTCCGTCGGCGGTATATTCGGGCAATTCGAAGGCGGTGGCGAAACCGGTTTGTTGGCCGATATAGCTCGATATCTGTTCCACCTCCGGCGTATCTACAAAGGCGCACTGAACGCGTATCATGTCGCTTCCCTGAGAAAAAAGGAGGTCGCCACGGCCTATCAACTGATTGGCGCCGGGCGAATCGAGGATGGTGCGCGAGTCGATCATGGAAGATACGCGAAAAGCGACGCGGGCCGGGAAGTTGGCCTTAATCGTTCCGGTAATAATGTTGGTGGACGGGCGTTGGGTGGCGATAATCATGTGAATACCTATCGCGCGGGCTTTCTGGGCGATACGGGCGATGGGAAGTTCTATCTCCTTGCCGGCCGTCATGATAAGGTCGCCAAACTCGTCGATGATCACCACGATGTAGGGCATGTATTTGTGTCCTTTCAGCGGGTTGAGACGGCGAGCAACGAACTTGGCATTGTATTCTTTGATGTTCCGGGTGTGCGCTTTCATCAGCAAATCGTAGCGGGCGTCCATCTCTTTGCAGAGCGAGTTAAGCGTCTGGATTACTTTGGTGAAGTCGGTGATAATCGGCTTGTCCATATCCGGAAGTTTGGCCAAGTAATGGCGTTCGATATCGGCATAAATGCTAAATTCTACCATCTTGGGGTCTACCAGCACGAACTTTAATTCCGCAGGATGTTTCTTGTAGAGCAGCGAGGTGATGATGGCATTTAGCCCGACCGACTTTCCTTGTCCCGTGGCGCCGGCTACTAAAAGGTGAGGCATCTTGCAGAGGTCGAACATAAAAATCTCGTTCGTGATGGTTTTGCCCAAGGCCACGGGCAGGTCGTAAGTACATTCCTGAAACTTGCGCGAACCGATAACCGACTGCATCGACACCACTTGAGGGTCCTTGTTCGGCACTTCGATGCCAATGGTGCCTTTTCCCGGCATGGGGGCGATGATGCGGATACCCAAAGCGGCCAGATTGAGGGCGATATCGTCCTCCAGATTACGTATTTTGGAAATGCGCACTCCGGCGTCGGGCACTACTTCGTACAGGGTAATGGTGGGGCCTACGGTGGCCTTGATGGAGGCGATGCTGATGCCGAAGTTTTCAAGAGTTTGCCGGATACGTTTCTGGTTGGCAATTTGTTCGTCTTTATCTACTTGACGTTCGATGTTATCGTACTTTTTTAGCAGTTCGACGGTTGGATTGCGGTAGGAGGAGAGGTCTAATTTGGGGTCGTAATCGCCTTGTTCGGAGGCGTTGTATTCTTCTTCGTCTTCGGGCGATGATTCGTTGCCGGAGCGATTTACGGGTTTCGGTACCGGTGGAGGAGGTTCTTTGTCGGGCGTTTTTTCTGGGGGAAGAGGAGGGATGTAAGGTTCGTCGCCTTGGGCTACGGTGATAACAAAATCGTCGGGCGCATCATCGGCCAATGGTTCGTAGATATCGTTGTCTACTTCCGGATGCTCCCTGTGGGTTTCTGCAAATTCCCCTTCGCTTTGGGGCTGTTCGGTTTGTTTTTTCTTTGGCAGATGAAATTTCAGCCATTGGAAGCTGAATATTTTGCGAAGCAACGGCAGCGTTCTGCGGCTCGACAATATAGATATGATAAGGAAAGTGCCGAATAAGAACAGAATCGTTCCCGTCATGCCGATATTTCCCGTCATCCATTGGGATAGATAATGTCCATGCTCGCCTCCCAGATAGATAAAGGAGTCTCGATATGCTTTTGTAAAGGCAAATCCCAGAAAGAGCGAACCCCAAAAAAGCCATGCGGCGCTGAAAAGGAAGCGTTTGATGAGGGATATTTTTTTAAAGTGCATCAATTTGGCGCCCAGCGAACCGATAAAAAATAAAATCATGAAAGAAGAAACGCCAAACCATCGGTTCATCAATAAATTGGATAGATAAGCGCCGCGCACGCCGGCCCAGTTTTCTACGGATTCTTTGTAAAAGACTAATTTGTTAAGCGATACATTTTCTATTTTGCTCTGGTCGGCTGCTCCCGTAAAGAAAAACGAAAGAAGCGCCACCCCCACATATACCGTCAGGATGCAAAGTATCAATCCTGTGATGTAATGGGTACGTTCGCTGGTGAGAAAGGTTTTTAGCGCGCTGTAAAATCCCTCTTCGTTTGTGTTTTTTTTCGAATGATTCTTCTTTGCCATGTTGCGTTGTGAATTGTCAGCCAAAGGTAGTGAGAATAATTGAAAATGGATATAAAATTATTTTGCGGGCAGAATTGGATGATAGACAGGGGAGGCAGCGTAGCGTAAAAATCGAATAAAAGCTCCCTTAGTAGCGCAGGAATATATTCGTACCTCTTCCCTTATCCTCTTCCTTTGAAGAATCCAACATAATCTCCCCTTCACGACAGAGCAAAGCAAGAGATATTCATTTCGAGCCTGAACAAGTAAGCGCGTTTTGAGGCAGCAAACAATATTTGCTTGCCTCAAAACTACGTCTCGGCAGGAGCAAATAAAATTTACCCATTAAAAACTATCGGAAGATAGGCGGTAAATATAGTTTGCTCACTAAAAAACAAAGTAAAAAGCGCAGCAAATATAATTCCTCACATAAAAACATCGGAAGTAAGATATCAAATACGGTTTGCTTCTTCCAAAACGCTATAAGAATGGAGGAAAATAAAATTTCTCTCCTTAAAACGCGGTAAGGAAGGAAGAAAATTATATCTACGCATCAAAAAATATGTTATTAAGCATATTAGAAGAAAAAAACAGTATTTTCTTTTGTACATCCAATATATATCCATATTTTTGCGTCCTATTATCAATCCATATAAATACAGAGAATATGAAACTGATTGTAAGCTATCTTACGCTGATAAGAAAACTCCGCAACGCGGAACATTTCGACTTCTTTACGAACATCATCGCGTACATTCAAACAAAGATGCTAAAGCCGGCCGCCCTGTTGCCGCTCTGGGCGCTGCTCTGCCAGCTCTTTGACAAGGAAGACGCAATTTACAAACGCGACCTTGGCAGCGTAGAGACCAAACCGCTCAACGAAGCCAACGAGAAACGCAAAATGTCCTTCATGGCCTTTAAACGAGGCGTAGAACTTGGCGCCTACGACGAAACAGCCGCCTTACGCGAAGCCGCCGCCACCCTGATGGAGATAACAGACAAATACGCCAACGCCTACAAAACGCCGATGACGGAAATCTCCGCCCTCTTCTTTAACATGATTCAAGACCTGGCCAAGCCCCGTTACGCCGCCGCCATCGCCACGATAGGCCTGGCCGACGCCGTAGCCCGCTTGGAACGCGACAACGAAGCCTTCAAGGCCATCTACGTAGAAAGAACGTACAACCTGGAAGAAATCAAAAGCTTAGGAACCATGAAGGACATCCGCCGGCAAGTAGACGAGGCCGCCGTGATTTTTACCGATAGCATCAATACCTTCTACCGCACCAACGAACTGATGCATCCCGTAGACCAGGAAGTAAAGGCGGTGCTGGAAGATGTTATTACGTTCTTCAACTCCTTTATCCACCAGTACGAAACGATTTATTCCCGTCGCAATCCCAAGTACCACTCCGGCAAGGAAGAAACTCCTTCGCTGCCCGACGGCGGCGACGAACCCGACGAAGAAGAACCCGATGCCCTGCCTCGCTTCGAGGCCGTCTCACAAGAAATACGGGGCACCGGCTTCGTAACGAGCACCGGTTCACAGATGTCGGTCGAGATGGACAACCCCGCCGCCTTCTCCGCCGCGCTCTATCCCATCGCCGAAGACGGAATTTTGAGGCTTTACAATCCTTCGGAAAATAACGCCCCGGTAGATTACACCATCGCCGGATTTCTTACCAACAACGACGGCATTGCCACGGGCCTCTTAGTAGACGCTTCTTCGCCCAACGTGGGCTTTGTCAAACCTTTCTACGGCATCGGAGCCTGCAACGCCGAGGTGGTGAAGGACAACCAAATTCTCGCCTTCATCGACGGTCTGCAATTCCCCGCCACTATGGTTGAGGGATAAAAAAAAGGCCGGACATTTGTCCGGCCTTTTTTTTTAGAAAGGAAGGCGGTTACTTCGTTTCTATCTTCGCTATCAAATGATTCTTCCCAATCCTGTCGCCTTCCTGCACACATATTTCGCGCACGATTCCCGCCACAGGCGTGATGATACGATTTTGCATTTTCATGGCATCCAGCGTCATCAGCAAATCGCCGTCAGCCACTTCTTGCCCCTCCTTCACCTCAATCCGGACAATCGTTCCCGGAAGCGCCGACACAATCTCGCCCGGCAGATGCTTGTTCCATACGGGACGATTCCGGTACTTGTTGGTCAGCATCGTTTTATATTTTCTCACCGTAATGGCGAAGTCTACGAAAAGATTCTTTTCATTTTCCATCTTTCTATCCTGTTTGTCGGGTGATTAAAACGGCGGCAATCCATGCTTTTTGGCCGGCCGGAACTCTTCCTTCCGCGCCGACAGCTCCAGCGCGTGAAGCAGGAGGGCGCGCGTTTCTTTCGGTTCGATTACCGAGTCGATAAAGCCCTTGGAAGCAGCCACGAAAGGATTGGCAAACTTCTCGATATACTCTTTCACTTTTTCCTGCCGCGTGGCCTCTTCGTCTTCGGCCTCCATAATTTCTTTTCGGAAGATGATATTCGCCGCGCCCTCCGGCCCCATCACGGCGATTTCGGCGCTTGGCCAGGCAAACATGAAATCGGCGCCCAGATGGCGGGAGTTCATGGCGATGTATCCTCCGCCATAAGCTTTTCGGAGAATCACGGTAATCTTGGGCACCGTAGCCTCGGAATAAGCGTACAAGACCTTGGCGCCGTGGCGAATCACGCCGGCATGTTCCTGGTCTACGCCCGGCAGGTAGCCCGGCATATCTTCGAGGGTGATGATGGGAATGTTGAACGAATCGCAGAAACGGATAAAGCGAGCCGCCTTGTCGGAGCTATCACAGTCCAGCACACCGGCCAGCACCATGGGTTGGTTGGCCACGAAGCCCACGGTTTCTCCGTGCATCCTGCCAAAGCCCACCACGATGTTCGCCGCCCAGAGTTCTTGCACCTCCAGGAAGTCGGACGCATCGACAATGCAGCGAATCACGTCCCGAACGTCGTACGGCAGGCGCGGGTCGGAAGGAACCACCTCTTCGATATTCAGTTTGGCGCAAGGTTCTTTTGGCGCGATGGACTTGCTTCGCACGGTATTGTTCCAAGGAATAAAATAGACCAACCGTTTGACCTGGTCGAAACATTCCTGTTCGCTTTTTGCGTAAAAGTGAGCATTGCCCGTAATTTCGGCATGAACGCGCGCTCCCCCCAGGTCTTCCATCGAGATGTCTTCGCCCAGCACGGTCTTTATCACATTGGGGCCGGTGATAAACATTTTCGAGATATTCTCCACCACAAAGACAAAGTCCGTCAAAGCCGGCGAATACACGGCTCCTCCGGCGCAAGGCCCCAGGATAAGCGATATTTGGGGGATAACGCCCGACGCGATGGTGTTGCGATAAAAAATTTCTCCATACCCGGCCAGCGCCTGTACGCCTTCCTGAATCCGCGCGCCTCCGGAATCGTTTATTCCGATGATAGGGCATTTCATCTTGAGGGCATGGTCCATGATTTTGGTAATCTTGCGGGCATGTTGCAGCCCCAGCGAGCCTCCGGCCACGGTAAAATCTTGCGCATAGATGCACACCGGCGCGCCGAAGATGGTGCCTGTACCGGTTGCGACCCCGTCGCCGGGGAAATCCTTCTTATCCATTCCGAAATCCCGGCCATCGTGTTTGACAAACATATCGTATTCGTGAAAAGAATTGGCATCCAACAGCGCGAGGATACGTTCTCGCGCTGTGAGTTTGCCCATGGCCACTTGTTTTTCTATGGCGGCCTCTCCTCCCCCCATCTCTACGACGGCTTTTTTCTCGCGAAGCGTCCGGATGTTTTCGTTTAATTCTGTCATAGTGTTGATTGATTTATGTTGTTGTTATTTTCCTGCCGTTTTAGTCCGGTAAGAACAATTGGCAGTTCCTTTGATGATGTTGTTTAGTTTTCCTTTATTCAGTTGCCGGCGGATGGCGGAGATATTGTCGATTAAAACGATGCCGTCCAAGTGCTCGCATTCGTGCTGAACGATGCGTGCGGCAAATCCTTCGATTACTTCTTCGTGTTTCGTTCCGTTTTCGTCGGCGTATGCTACCGTTATGCGATTGGCTCTGGCCACTTTTTCGTGGATGCCCGGCAGACTGAGGCATCCTTCTTCGAGCAAAATTTCTTCGTCGCCGTATTCTTTTATCACAGGGTTAATCATCACGCGTTTGAATCCCTTACATTCGTTGTAATCGTTGGCCAGAGGTTCTCCGTCGAGCACAATCATTCGCAGAGACAGTCCGATTTGCGGCGCAGCCAGTCCCACGCCTTCGGCATGATACATGGTGTCGAACATATTGGCGACCAATTCCTTCAGGGCGGGATAATCTTCGGGCGTTTCCTTGGCTTCTTCCCTCAGGATGGGGTGTCCGTATAAATAGACAGGTAAAATCATTGTATTATGGTTTGAATTATTTTTTTTTGCTTTCCAAATAGGATTGTAGGATAATAACGGCGCTGATTTCGTCGACTAACGCTTTATTTTGTCGTTTCTTTTTTTTCGCTCCTCCGTCTATCAATGCTCTTTGAGCCAGGAGAGAGGTAAAACGTTCGTCGTAGTATTGAACCGGCAGGTTGGGCAGGGAATGTGTCAATTGCGTTACGAAGGTTTCTACGTATTTCATATTTTCGGAAGCTTCGTTGTTCATTTGTTTGGGGAGTCCTACCACCACGATGTCTATCGGTTCTCGTTGCGCATAATCGGAAATATATTTAACCAGTTCGTTGCTTGGTACGGTATCCAATCCTCCGGCAATTAGCTGCAGGCTATCGGTTACTGCAACTCCGGAACGTTTCCGTCCATAATCTATCGCCATAATCCTTCCCATCAAACGCAAAGATAAGTATAAAAGACGATACGGGCGTCAGTAGGCATTCCTTTCTCCTTTGAACATATTGAAGATTGTAACGACAATGATTTTAAGGTCGAGGAAGAAAGACCAGTTTTCGATGTACCATACATCTCTTTTCACCCGTCCTTCCATTTGTTCCAACGTTTTTGTTTCTCCTCTGTATCCCGTCACCTGCGCCCATCCTGTGATGCCGGGTTTTACCAGATGCCTCACCATGTATTTATCTATCAGCGCGGAATATTCTTCGGTATGTTTCAGCATGTGCGGGCGCGGTCCTACGACCGACATGTCTCCGGCAAAGACGTTGAGGAACTGCGGAAATTCGTCCAAGTTCGTTTTCCTCAGAAAATCGCCCAATCTTGTTTTTCTTGGGTCGTCTTTAGCCGCCTGGATTGTATCGGCTTCGGAATTTACCTTCATTGTTCGGAATTTGTAACATTCAAATTCTTGTCCATAAAGCCCGGTACGTTTTTGTTTGAAGAGAATAGGTCCGGGAGAGGTCATTTTTATCAGAATGCCTAAGATAATATATAAGAAAGGGAAGATTGCAACTAAGACGAAGAGGGAAAAAACAATATCGAAGGCGCGTTTAAGCGCCCGGTTGTACGTTGCCTGAAGAGGTTCTCTGCGGATGGATAAGAGGGGAATCGATTCGATCATCTCTATAATCAGGCTCTTCTTTACGTTGCGGTAAAATTCGGGCACGATGTAGAAACGCACCATATTTTTCTCTGCAAAATTCAGCAGTTTCAGCATCTTCTCGTCCTGCGTGCCGGGGAGTGTACAGTAAATCTCGTCGATGCCGTGTTTGGAAACGTAATCGTTCACTTCTTCGGTATTTCCCAGATAGTTGGGAAGAACTTTTTTCAAGGCTACGTTGTCGTCGAAAAATCCCATAACGGTAAATCCGTAGGCCAATTCGTTGTTCATCACCCGGTAGAGTTCCATTCCGTTTTTGCCGGCCCCTATGATGATAACACGCTTAAGATCGTGGCCTCTTCGGCGGTATATCTTTAAAAGGATGCGTACCAGCACACGCCAGAAGGAAAACAGCACGACGGCGGTTATATAATAAGTTATGAGGAACGTGGCTATTAAGTTGCCGATATTGAGAAAAATCAAACAGGTGGCAAAGAGGAAAATAAAGAAGGTAATCAAAGAAATGGCTCGCTGCACAATTTTGTCGATAAAGACAACCGACATGTGTAATTGGATAGGCACAAAATAGAGAGCGAAGAAATAACAAAAATTTAATAAAAGCAAGACCTCCTTTAGATTACGGGTAATCATTACCGTATAAAATTCACTTAATTCGTAATATACCGCAAAAAATAGAAGATTCAATACCATTAAATCTCCCATTCCTATCAACCATTGTATTAGCAGATTGCCTCGTTTTGTATTAAGTTCCATACGTTTACCGTAAAAGTCTTACAAAAGTAACAATAATTTTGAGTTGTGTATGGCTTGTGCAAACATTTACAAATAAAATGAAAACAGTCCCGGATAGTTCTTCGCTAACTTTCCGGGACTGTTTAAGTTGTTAATTATCTCTACAATTTATTTCTCGGCTGTCATAATCACTACACGGTTCCAGTTGTTTTCGCTGAACGGCTGCACATCCGAGCCTTTCCATTCGATGGTGATTTGGTCGGAAGAAATACCGTATTTCTCGATTAATTCTTTAGCAACAGTCCGGGCGCGTTTTTCGGAAAGCGTCAAGTTGTAAGAAGAGGAGCCGGTTTTCTTATCGGCATAGCCTATAACTTTAATCGGGGTCTTGTTTGCTTTCATGAACTCGGCCGTATTGTGGATATTAATCTGTTGATTACTGTCTATCTTCGAACTGTTCAGGCGGAAATAGACTACATTTTCGGCATAGTTGTTCACGATAGTGGCAGGAACCACCGGCGGACAATCCGGACAGGATTTCGGACGTTTGTTCAACTCTTCGTTTTCGGAGCGGAGTGCATTGATTTGGTTATTCAAATCGTTCAACAGAGCGTAGTCCATGGGTTCAATCACTTCAAAGTCGGTTTTTCCTAATTTGAATGTCAAGCCTACGGTTCCCTGAGCAATGAAGTCCGTCAGATGATATTTATATATCCGGTTGAAGTCTTCATTCAGCAAAGAACCTTGTATTTCTACATTCAAATCCACCCGTTTGCTCAAGCGGAAAGCCGTGAGGATACCACCGTTGAGCGTCGGCGTTTCGGTTCTTGGTATGCTCTGATTGTTGAACCGTTGGGCATAACCAAGACCGATCCAGGGAATCAGACGGAATACGCGGGTTTCCCGATACGGCGTCAGCAGATTGGTTACATCAAGCAATAAATCGGCATGAGCGCCAAAAAAGACGTTATTCTGCTTGAATAACTCCGGAGCTGTTCTGTCCGCGTCGTAACCTACGAGTGGGCCTCCCGTCAACTGAATACGGAACCCGGTGTAGGGGTTGAACCATTTTCCGAAAGAGAGTTGAGGATTAAGATTCAAACGATCCGAAAAAGAAGCTTTTCCGTTGTCGTCTCCTATCAACATCGATCCACCTCCGGCGAGGGAGATAAACCAATTGTCGCCTGCTTTGTTTTTCTTGAAGTTCGTTTTCGCACCTGTTTCGGAGCTGAAACCAATTTGAGGTTGATGTTCCTGAGCGGATATAACAGAAGCTAAACACAGGAACACGACCAAAGACAGAATTTTTGTTTTCATCTTCATAAGATTGTAAATTAATTAGTTGTTCTTAATAACTTTATTTCTATAATGCATCAATATTTTATTTGTAACGGCCAAATATGCGACAAAAATAGTTTTTTTTTCCATTGCACAATCAAAAAGGCCGATTTGTTTTCATCACTCGAAGTAATTTAATATGGTATATCCTTCTTTTTTGAGATAGAAATCTTTCTTCATTAACTTCAAATCGTTGTACATCATGTCTTCGATCAGGGCGTTCAGGGAATATTTCGGTTCCCAGCCTAAACGGGTGCGGGCTTTGGTGGCGTCGCCGATGAGTAAATCTACTTCCGAAGGACGAAAATAGTTCGGATCGACTCCTACTACTTCTTCTCCGATGCGTTTGCGGAAAGTTTCTATGTACTCGTTTCCTACTTTGTGGGTGAAGCGTTTTTCGTCTATGCCGGTCAGCCGGGCTGTTTCTTGCACGCCTTCGCCTTGAAATTCGATGCCGACGCCTATCTCATCGAACGACATCCGGATGAAGTCGCGAATGGTCGTTGTGATGCCGGTTGCTATTACATAATCGGAAGGTTCGTCTTGCTGAAGGATGGCGTACATCGCCCGAACGTAGTCTTTGGCATGTCCCCAGTCGCGTTTGGCCGAAAGATTTCCCATATATACTTTGTTCTGCATTCCCAATGCTATGCGCGATACGGCGCGGGTTACTTTGCGGGTTACAAAGGTTTCTCCCCGTAACGGCGATTCGTGGTTGAAAAGGATGCCGTTGGAGGCGTGCATTCCGTAGGCTTCCCGGTAGTTTACCGTAATCCAGTATCCGTACAACTTGGCTACGGCATACGGACTGCGCGGATAGAACGGGGTGGTTTCTTTTTGCGGAACTTCTTGTACTAATCCGTAGAGTTCGGAAGTAGAGGCCTGGTATATCCTTGTTTTGTGCGCGAGGTTCAGCAGGCGGACGGCTTCCAGGATGCGCAACACGCCCAGGGCGTCTGCATTGGCGGTGTATTCGGGGGTGTCGAAGCTTACTTTTACGTGGCTCATGGCGGCCAGATTGTAGATTTCGTCCGGTTGTGTTTCACCGATAATGCGGGTGAGGTTCAGGCTGTCGGTCAAGTCGCCGTAATGAAGAATCAGACTTCGGTTTTCGATATGAGGGTCTTGATATAAGTGGTCGATACGTTCGGTGTTGAACATGGAGGAGCGACGTTTTATTCCGTGTACGGTATATCCTTTTTTTATCAGGTATTCGGCTAAGTATGCTCCGTCCTGACCGGTTATTCCTGTGATTAATGCTACTTTTCTCATACTGTTTTTATTTGATTAAGATACCATGTGTACAAACGTTTGATTCCTTCATTTATTTCAATGCTGTGCCGCCATCCCAAGGCGTGGAGTTTGCTTACGTCGGTCAGTTTGCGGAGTGTGCCGTCGGGCTTGGATGGGTCGAAGTAGAGTTCGCCTTCGTAGCCGACGGCGTTTTTGATTTGTTCGGCTACTTCCCGGATGGATGTTTCTATTCCGGTACCTATATTTATATGGGTGTTGCGTATTTCGTTCTCTGCGGGTTTCAGGTCGGAGAAGTTTACGTTTTCCATGATGTAGACGGAGGCGTCGGCCATTTCTTCGCTCCATAGAAATTCGCGCAGAGGTTGGCCGGTTCCCCATAGCGATACGTGTTCCGCCCGGATTCCGTATGGGTGCAGTTTGGCGATGATTTCTTGGCGGGAGGTTTCTGGGGTGATGCCGTTTATGGGGCGAAGCAGCAAATCTTGTCTTAACAGCTCCCAATCTTGCCGGCGGAGGCAGTGGGCTAAATGGATTTTGCGCATCATGCCGGGGATTACGTGCGAGGTTTCCGGACTGAAGTTGTCGTTCGGCCCATATAGATTGGTGGGCATGACGGAGATGTAGTTTGTTCCGTATTGCAGGTTAAAACTTTCGCACATGTTGATGCCGGCTATTTTGGCGATGGCATACGGTTCGTTGGTGTATTCTAAGGGGGAGGCGAGTAAGCTGTCTTCGCGCATGGGTTGCGGGGCGTTGCGGGGATAGATGCAGGTGCTTCCGAGGAAGAGTAGTTTTTTTGCTCCGTTTGCGTAAGCGGCCCGGATTACGTTGCTTTGTATCATAAGATTGATGTATATGAAGTCGGCCCGGTACGTAAGGTTGGCCAGGATGCCGCCTACGTAGGCTGCCGCCAGAAAAACATATTCGGGCTGATGGGTGGCAAAGAAGCGGTTTACGTCTGCCTGACGGGTCAAATCCAATTCGGCATGGGTGCGGAAGATAAGGTTGGCGTATCCTTTCTTTTGCAGGGTGCGGAGGATGGCGGAACCGACTAATCCTTTATGTCCGGCGATATAAATTAAAGCATCTTGTTTCATTTTATCGTTTGTTCGTTTATTTATTCCGTTATTCTATTGTTTACTATCTTTTCGAGATATTGCCCGTAGGGGTTTTTTCTCATGGGGGCGATGAGCGTTTGCAGTTTGCAACGGTCTATCCATTGATTGTTGTAGGCGATTTCTTCGGGGCAGGCTATCTTGAGGCCTTGACGTTTTTCGATTACTTCTACAAAGGTGGAGGCTTCCGATAGGGAATCGTGCGTGCCGGTGTCTAACCAGGCGAATCCGCGGCCCAATAGTTGTACCTTTAGTTCGCCTTCCCGGAGGAAGACTTGGTTTACGGTGGTGATTTCTAATTCTCCGCGGGCCGAGGGGCGAATGTGACGGGCTATTTCTACGACTTTGTTCGGATAAAAGTATAAGCCTACCACGGCGTAGTTGGACTGGGGATGCAGGGGTTTTTCTTCCAAATCGAGTACGTTCCCTGCGGGGTCGAACGATACGACGCCGTAGCGTTCGGGGTCGTTTACGTAATATCCGAATACGGTGGCTTTTTGTTGTTCTTCGGCATCGTGTACGGCTTTTTCCAGCATGGAGGTGAAGCTTTGGCCGTAAAAGATGTTATCGCCCAAGATTAAGCATACGGGGTCGGAGCCGATAAAGTCGGAACCGATCAGAAAGGCTTGCGCTAATCCGTCGGGCGAGGGCTGTTCGGCATATTCGAAAGAGAGGCCCCAATCCGAGCCGTCTCCGAGTAATCGCCGGAAGCCGGGTAGGTCTTGGGGCGTTGAAATGATGAGGATACGACGAATACCGGCCAACATCAAAACCGAAATGGGGTAATATATCATGGGCTTGTCGTATATGGGCAACAATTGTTTGGATACCCCTTTGGTGATGGGATACAGTCGGGTGCCGGAGCCTCCGGCGAGTACAATTCCTTTCATAACATGGGATGATTGATTATTTTATCGGGTTCAAAAATAATAAAAATTTAAACGATTACCTCATTTTTCCTACCTACTTCTGATGATGCCGCCATACGAAAATACCGACAATCAGGCATTGCCCCGCACGAAAGGCTACGATAACTTCGCGCCGTTTGTGGCACGTAGAATCATTAAAAACAGATATAGATCATGATTAAATTATTATTCGATTTCGTTCAATTCCTTTATACTCTGGCGCCTTTGTTGGTGTCGGTGTCGGTTTTTACGCTGTTGGCCGTATGGTTATCGGCATCCATCAAGAAACATGCCGCGGCGTATTATACCGTGATGGCCATTCCGTTTGCGATGATGGCCATTCCGTTTGTGGTACGGCTGTTTGGCATTGAAATGTTCGGTTTCGGCCGTATTCCGTTTTTGGGAGGCATCTTGCGAGATTACGTGCATGCCGGAACGCTGGGATTTCCGTTGCTGATTATTGTGATGTACATGGGGGCTTTGGATGCGAAGAATCCTTACGTAAAGAAGCTTCTTATGATTCGTAAAGAATTATCTATCCTGTCGGGCTTCCCCATCTTTACTCATTCGCTGATTCGGGTGACGAATAATTTCCCCAACGCGCTCCGGTTCTTTACCGGCCACGAGGGAGATATGTCTTCCGCCGATGCAACCCATTCGCTGGGCGCCGGGATATCCAACGTTAGCCTGGTGTTGGGCATCTTGTTGCTGGCGCTGTATATTCCGCTGTGGGTTACTTCTTTCGATGCGGTGCACCGGCGTATGGGCGGCGTTAGATGGAAGAAGTGGCAACGGTGGTCGTATGTTTTGTATGCGATGCTGTTTATCCATGCCGTAGGAATACAAGTGGGCGGGATGTTGAATCCGAGAGAAAGGGGCCGCGTGGAACCTGCGGTGGAAGTGACGACTGCTCCGCCGGCTCATCATCAGCCGAGCCAGGGTTTTGAAACGATACACGTTGGCGCACAGACGAAACGGTACGTTCATCTGACGTCTCTTTTCCTTCTGTTCGGGTCGTATCTTTATCTCCGGACAAGGCGCCGTGAACGCGGAGCAAGCGCCAAAAAGTCCATACGAAAATATGACGGATGCCGGGCAAGTACTTGAAGCCCCATACGAAAATATGGACGATGAATGACCGGTACTTGAAGCGCCATACAAAAATATGGAGGATGACCGACAAGTACTTGAGCCTCCATACGAAAATATGAACCATACCGGACTTTTTCTTCCCATACCGCGCCCCACGCGAGGGGTATAGGGGAAATCGGAAAACAAAAAAAGAGCGCACGCTTTTGCAAGCGCACGCTCTTTTTGTATCTATAAGCGTGTGATTAATAACCGGAATTTTGCTCCATCGAAGGATTGCGTTGCAACTCATTGGCCGAGATGGGCCATAAGAGATGCGATTCCTTGAATGTTTGTCCCCAGGGATTAACGGCCCCTACTACGTTTACAAACGTGGCCTTGCCCGTGGCGGCATCCGACGTAACGGGATAGAGGCGGGTGCGTTGTATGTCATCCCAAATACGAAATTCAAATACCAATTCCCGCATCCGTTCCGTCCATACTTCCTGCACAAAGGCATCTTTCGAAAGTCCGCTCAGCGAAGCCTCTATCTCGGCGCGAGGCGTGGTAGTGTAGGCGCGGGCGCGGACGTCGGTCAGGTAACGGACGGCTTCGGCCGTCACGCCTTCGCTTTGGGCGATGGCTTCGGCAGCGATGAGGAGTACTTCGGCATAGCGGTAGATGGTGAAGTCTTTGTCGCAATTGCCCGTATTCAGCGCCGCGTTTTCTTCGTACCAGAGGTGCGGGGCGGGCGATTTGTCGTCCGGTATTTCATAAGTGATGGTTTCGCCGCCTTTTTCGTACGTAATACTGTAGGAGAAGAACTGGTCTTGCTGTGCCCGGAGGTCTTTGTCTTTGTCGTACACGTTCATATATTCCTTCACGGGGCGATAGGCGTTGTTGGTGATGGAATATTTGTATACGCTCCAAGTGGAGGCGATGTTGGGCAGACTGGTTTGCAAGCGTCCGTTGTTGGTAGAGATACCGGTCACAAATTCGATATTGTAGATGTATTCCGGGTCGTCGTCTACGGTACGTATTACGTTGTAGGCGCTGGTTTCGGGGGTATCTCCGTTGGAGATGAGGCGATGTTTGCCGCTATTGATTACGTCGCGCGCTGCCGAGGCGGCCGCAGCGTAGTTGTTCGCTTGCAAGGGATATCCGCTCATCTGCAGATAAACGTGCGCCAAGACGGTCTGGGCGGTATATCGGCTGATGCGATGGGCATTGTTGCAAAACGCCTCGGCGGGCAGAGCGGGGATGGCTTCGACGAGGTCTTTTACGATTTGGTCGTAGACCTGGGCCGTTGCCGTGCGGGCTACGTACATGTCGCTAAGGGATTCGTAGGGTTCGAGGATGAGAGGCACGTCTCCGAAGTAGCGCACGAGGTAGAAGTAATTAAAGGCCCGGAAGAACTTGGCTTCTCCCGCCAGCGTATTTTTTTCCGCATCCGTAAGGTCGGGCGTGGCGGGGATGTACTTGATAGCCGAGTTGGCTCTGGAGATGGCTCCGTAGGCTTCGTCCCAAACGCCGTCGAGTTGTATGGAGATGTTTCCGGAGGTGATGGAGAGTTTCTGGCTGTAATCGCAGATTACTTCCTGTCCTTTGTATTCGTTGTCGAAAAATCCGGACAAGAATCCTCCATGCGTGGCACGTTGCGGCATATATACGCCGCCATCGGCATAAAACATGGGCACCCCTTTGCGGTAGAGTCCGTTTACAGCGTTTTGGGCATGTGCGGCCGACGAGAAGTTTTGTTCCGCACTCATGTCGCTTTTAGGGGTTTCGTCCAAGAAACTTTCGCAGGAAGAAGAAACGACCAAAAGACCGATGGCAATGAATCCAAATAATATTTTTTTCATGTCGATATGATTCTTAGATTATTAAAATGTAACATTCACACCCAGTATCCATGTTCTTGGTTTGGGATATTGGAAGAAGAACATATTCTGTCCCCATTGATTGTCGCCTTGCGAGGTTCCTTCCGGGTCTAATCCGCGAAAATCTTTGGAGTGCAGCACAAAGGCGTTGTTCACGCCGGCATAGATGCGGAGGGCGGAAATGTGGAGTGGCTGGAGGGCTTTTCGGCCGAAGTTGTAACCGAGTTGGATTACGTTTCCTCGCAGATAGGAGCCATCGCACACCCAGCGGGAGTCGAGTTCGGAGCTTTGTCCGGAGAGGTTTGCATTCCGCACGGCCTGCACCATCGTATTGGGGTTGGCGCCGTTGTATCCTTCCAGGAGGATGCTGGCCAAGCCGCTGGTGTATCCGAAGCGGTCTTCGGCCGAGTGGGAGTATTGCTGAAGGATTTCTACGCCGGTTACGAACTGCAAATCGACGGTGAGGTCGAGGTTCTTGTAGTTAAACGTATTGATAAAGCTTCCGGTGAGGTCGGGTACGCCTTTGCCCAGTATTTTCTTGTCTACCGATCGTTTGGCTTGTCCTACACGTGCGCCGGCGGCTTCGGCCTGCGCTTTTTCTTCTTCCGTCCATACGCCCAGACGTTCGTATCCCCAGAAAGAACTGAGGGATTCGCCTACCCGGAGGATGATTTGGCTACCCGACACCCAGGAGGGGCCGGGGAGGATGTCTTCGTTGTTTTCGCCCAGCTTCACGATTTCGTTTTTATTGTAGTTCAGGTTGAGCGTAGTAGTCCACTGAAAGTCTTTGCTTTTCAGGTTCACGGTATTGAGCATGAAGTCGATACCGTTGTTGGCTACTTCGCCGATATTGTCCATCACGGAGCTGTATCCTGTGGAATGAGGAACAGGCCGGTCGAGGAGCAAATCGGTTGTGAGCTTGTAATAATACGAAACGTCAAAGTTCAGCCGGTTATCGAAGAGGTTCAGGTTGAATCCTGCGTCGAACTGGTTGGTTTTCTCCCACTGCAAGTCCGGATTGGCCAGACGCGAGGCGTAGGAATAAGGCTGCCGTGCTCCGTTAATGAGGTATGTATCGCTCGACACCATCGCCTGAGAGCGGTAGGAGGCAATTTCGGAGTTTCCCGTCACGCCATAGCTGGCATGCAGTTTGAGCTGGTCGATGGTAGAGATCTCTTTCAGAAAGTCTTCGTTGGATACCAACCAGCCGATACCTACGGCGGGGAAGAAGGCATATTTGTTGTTCTTCCCAAACTTGGAAGACCCGTCCATACGTCCGGTAAGGGTAGCCATATAGCGGTCGTTGTAGGTATAGGCGCCTCTGAGGAAGTAGGAGTTCATCGCCCACTGCGTCCAACTGGAGGTGGGGGCGTCGGGCAGGGTAGCTACGCCGAGGTTGTTGTATCCATAGAAGTTGTCGGAGAAACCTCTCACGGCAATACTCATGCTGCTTTCCGTTCTTTGTTGCCAGGTAAGTCCTGCCACGGCGTTGATACGGTGTTTGCCGAAGGTATTCACGTACGAGAGGTAGGTTTCTTCCTGCCAATAGAGCACTTGCGTATCGCTCATATAGGCATATCCGTTGGGATAGGATATGTTGATGAGGTCGTTGGTATAATATTCTTTCCATTTCCGCAGGTGTGCATCTAATCCGAATTGTGTTCTTAGGTCGAGACCGGGCAGAAGATGAAACGTAAGGGCTGCATTTCCGAAAATCTGTGTCCTCTGACGCATACGTTCCTGATTAGAGAGCAGATGAACAGGGTTTGCCATGGCCTCGAAGGAGAAGTCGTCGGTAGACTGCGAGTTCGTCCACGTTCCGTCGAGCCATTTTACGGGGAAGATGGGCGGCATTTCTATCATAGTACGTCGGGCCACCTGACTGCCTCCGCCTTCGTCGGTATCGTTCTGCCAGGTATGGTTTACTAAGAGGTTTACGGCCGTAGAGAGCCAGCTTACCGGCTTAGCGTCGTAGGTAAGTTTTGCATTGAGACGCTTCATATAGGTATTAAGCATCACGCCTTGCTGGTCGGTATAATTGAGGAAAGCTCCCACGGAGGAGTTTTTCCCGCCCTGCTGGATAGACAATTGATGATTGTGCGATACGGCCGTTCGGGTAGCTTCATCCTGCCAGTCGGTATCGTATAGGGGATTGCCGTTGGCGTCGAACAATCGGGGGTCGCTCACGCTGAAGGTTTGCGTACCGCCATACCATTTTTGGTTGTTTTCAAAAGAAACCCGCATGGCTTCCATAAACTGTTCGGAGTTCATGACTTCCATTTTGCTTGCCGGCGTAGCGATGCCGAGGTAACCGGAGTAACTCAGTTGAACGCCATCGCCGCTCAGACCTCTTTTGGAGGTAATCAGAATCACGCCATTGGCTCCGCGTGCCCCGTAGATAGCGGCGGCCGAAGCATCTTTGAGTACTTCCACCCGTTCAATGTCGTTGGGATTAAGGAACTGGAAGTCTTCCATCACTACTCCGTCCACTACGTAGAGAGGGTTGGAGGAAGAGTTGATAGTTCCGATACCTCGAATCATCACGCGCGTAGGTCCACCCGGCTGACCGGAGTTTGTAAAGATATTCACCCCGGAGGCTTTTCCTTTCAGTCCGGCTAAGGCATTGAAGGAAGATGTTTTGAGGATATCGTCGGCCGTAGCCACGGCGATAGACCCCGTTACGTCCGATTTCCGTTGCGTACCGTATCCTACTACCACGATTTCGTCCAAGGCTTGCGAGTCTTCGGTTAGCGTTACATTCAGTGTCGATTGATTATTTACGGGGACATCTTTTGTCAGATATCCGATATAGGATATCTGCAGCACGGCATTAGCCGGGACACCGGAGAGGGAGTAACGTCCGTCGAGGTCTGTTACCGTACCGTTTGTCGTTCCACGGATTACCACATTGGCCCCGATGATAACGTCTCCGTTACTGTCGGTCACAGTCCCTGTGATGGTTCGCCCCTGTTGTGTAACGAGGGTAGCAGGCACGTCTTTTTTGGTTAATACGATATAGTCGTTGTCGAACACATATTTGATGTCCGATCCGGTAAATGCTTCATTCAAGCATTGCGCCACCGATTTATTACCGGTTCGTACGGCAAGGGCATCATCTACGTTTAATTCATTTTTACTGTATACAAACAAGTAATCTGTTTGTTCTTCCACTTGATTGATAAATTCACCAATCGTCAGTTGATTTCCGTTGATATTCACTTTCGCATTCTGCGAGTTGCTCTTTGCAGCAAAAGAAGCGAACATGCAAAGGAACAGAAGTAGCGTTGAAATTCTCATAATATTCAAAAGTTTCTTAGCGTGACAATTTTGAAATAATAAAAGACAGGACAAAGGTTCTTTTTTCATAACTTTGCTTCGTTTTTTTGTTAATACTTAATTGGTTTTTAATTGATGTTAGCATTCTTACCGGCAGCGTGTTCCCGCACCTGCCGTTTCTTTTTTCATTCTGTTTACGTCATAGGCATTTGTATTTTGTATAAGTTAAACATTGTGTTACCGGTAAAAGGTATTTTGTTTGTGTTAAATCAGCGTATGGTGATTATATTCAATTCGTCGTCTTTGACAAAGGAGAAATAATAGACCTTTTGCAGGGTTCTCAAAACGCTTTCCAATCCGTCGCGGTGTCTGATTTTTCCGCTGAATTTATAAGCGCCCAGTTTCCGGTTGTGCACATCTACTTTTATGTCGTAATACCACTGCATTTTATCCATAATATCGGTGAACGACATATTGTCGAAAGCATAAAGCCCGTCTTTCCATAAAAGAAAATTAAAATTATCAAGCCTGTGTTTGATTAATCTGTTGCTTTCCAACTCGACCGATTCATTGGGTTGGAGCAACATTGCATTTTCTTCCTTTCCCTTGTTGTATATTTTTACAGAACCGTCTATCAGGGAGGTATTGAATGTGTTCCGTCCTTGGTAAGCCGATACATTAAATTGTGTTCCGAGCGCTTTAATGTCCAACTTTTCGGTGGATACGACAAACGGTTGTTCTTCGTTATGGGCAACTTCGAAATAAGCTTCTCCGTCCAATTCCACTTTTCGCTCTTTACCGGCAAATGATGTGGGATAACGCAATACGGAGCGGGCATTGAGCCAGACGGTGGTACCGTCGTGCAGCTTCACTTTCACCCGTTGTCCGGCGGGGGTTGTCAGTTCTTCGTATGCAATGGGTTGGACCTCTTCTCCCATACGGGAAGTGTATTTCATTACCAGCGCCGTTGTTAGCGCCGTGATACATATAGCAGCCACATAACCGCTGGTATGCTTAAGCAGGAGGAATATTTTTTTCTTGCGTCGCATTTGTTTAAAGAGCCGCAGTTTGCGCAGAGCCACGATTTCGTCCTTGGGTGATGGCAGCAGTGTATACAATCCATACAGATTCTGAAGCGAAATGAAATCTCTTTTCATTTCGTTGTCCGTTTCCATAAGCGAGAACAGTTCGTCTCTTTCTGATGGTGTTATTTTCCGTTCAAAATATTTTGTAATTAAATGATGCATTTTTTACTGTTTCAATCATAAGAGCGTTTAAAATCACTTAAACCACTATATGAGATTTCAAAATAAATATTATTTAACAACTCCCGTAAGGAAAAGTAGTATGGGCAGGTAGTCTTTTAATTCTATGCGGAGTTTTTTTAAGGCAAAACTCATGTGGTTTTCTACTGTATTGACGGAGATATTCAGTTCTTCGGCTATTTCCTGGTACTTTTTCCCTTCGATACGGCTCATTACGAATATTTCCCTGCATCGTTTCGGCAGTTTGTTGATGGCATCCGTTATAAACCTTTCCAGGTCTTCGTCCGAAGAGAATGCCCGGTTCATATCCTCCAGGGAGGAGAGTTTCATGTTCATCTCCTGTTTGTATTCTTCGGCGACAAGCCTCCGGCGCAGATAGTCGATACATTTATTTTTGACAAGAGAAAAAAGATAAGCGGTGAGGCTAATTTGTATATTAAGTTCCTGGCGTTTTTCCCAAAGCAGCATAAATACGTCTTGCACGATGTTCTCCGCATCTTCGCCGGATAGGATATATTCTTTGGCAAAGCGTTGCAGGCGAGTAAAATAACAGACATATATCTGGTCAAAATTATCCTGTAAACTATCTACGTATATAATTGTCTCTTTGGTTTGCATCCCGTATAAACTTTGTTATCTCGACAGACAAATGTAATAGGAAATTTCCCAATAGTAATACGATACAGTTATAATTTGAGTTTTATTTTCGTATTTCATTATTTGTTTTATTAATACTTTGTCTACCATCATCCGTTTTATATTTCGTCTGTATGCTCATCAATGTATGCTTTCTACATTATGTCAAAAACTATCATTTTGTCAGATTTAGTAACGAAAATAATCGTTTTTTTGCCGCCCAACCCTCCGGAAATCTTCAAAAACGCTTAGATTTTAGGGTTTGACAAATACAAAATGCCGTATATATTATAGTATGATTACCTTTAAGGTGTATAAATATATGCAAAAACAATAATGAGGCATATATTTAGGCATAAATACCGCAATATGACATTTTCCTTAATTACACTCAAAAGTCCATTTGGCTTCATAAAAAATGTTGCATATAGGTGAAATTTTTATAATTCACATTGTCTTTAAGTTTTCATAAGCATCGCTTCGGAAAATCATTGCAATCATTTTTAAAATCATTGCAA
>JAISZY010000006.1 GCA_031284375.1 Tannerellaceae bacterium
GCGAAATCGGATACGGCATCGCATACCTGAGTGCAGGTGTAACGCTTAAATTTTAATCACAAAAAAGACCTGTCCGGGTGAGGGTGTGTCAAAAGTCACATCCTCGTTTTTTGCAAAAGACCGCCGGTAACAAGCCGCTCGCCCATCCATTGGCAAATGATGTCCGCTCTGTCCACCTGTGAATTTGCGGAACTTGACAACGAGCTTTTCCCTCGCCGCTTTTTCCTTTGCTCCGCAGAAAAGGAAAATCATCTTTTCCACCATTCCTTCCAAAAAATTCCTACATTTGTACATTAATTCAAAAACAGTTATATGAATATTGCATTAGTCGGTTACGGGAAAATGGGGAAAGCAATCGAACGGATAGCCCTGAGCCGGGGGCACGTGATTGTCTCCATCATTGACGTAGAAAATACAGACGACTTTTTTTCCGAAACATTCCGAAGCGCCGATGTAGCCATCGAGTTTACTACACCCCAAACGGCCTTCGATAATTATATGCGGTGCTTTGCCGCCGGCGTACCGGTCGTATCCGGCACAACAGGATGGTTGGAACGATTTGCCGAGGTAAAGCAAGTATGCCTTGCCGGAAAACATACATTCTTCTATGCCTCCAATTTCTCTATCGGCGTGAATATCTTCTTTGTCCTCAATGCATATCTTGCGAAAATCATGAATAAATTTCCCGCATACGATGTAAATCTTACAGAAATACACCATATACATAAGGCCGACGCTCCCAGCGGAACAGCCATCACCTTAGCCGGAGAAATTGTACGGAACGTAGAGCGTAAAACCCAGTGGCAATTGGCCGACGCGCCAACCGTACAACCCTCCCACTTGCTCATACAATCCATCCGCGAAGGCGAAACGCCCGGAACGCACCGGATTATCTACGAATCCAACGTAGATAGCATCAGCATCCGGCACGAAGCAAAAAGCCGGGAAGGCTTCGCGCAGGGAGCGGTGATTGCTGCCGAGTTTACGGCCGGAAAACAAGGGTGCCTGGGAATGGAAGATATGTTGACGTTTTAATTTTATCCTTTAAACTGTACAAGTCATATGAAAAAGATGGAAAAAAAGCCGTGGAATGAGAAAAAACAATGGATCAAGTTCGGTATTGCATCCGTACTCTATATTCTCTTTGCGATATGGATGCGCAATGGCTGGTTGCTGGTAGGATTGGTTGTATTGGCCGATATATTCCTCACCAAGTTTGTTCCCTGGGGCGCCTGGAAAAAGTCGAAAAACCCTTCCGTACAAAAAACCCTGGAGTGGATAGACGATATTCTGTTCGCATTGATAGCCGTCTATTTTATCAATCTTTTTATCCTTCAGTTGTACCAGATTCCTTCTTCTTCTTTGGAGAAATCGTTGCTGGTAGGCGATTATCTGGTAGTAAGCAAACTCAGCTTCGGGCCGCGCGTGCCCAATACGCCGCTTTCGTTTCCCTTGGTGCAGAACACCTTTCCCATCATAAATACCAAATCCTACATAGAATGGCCCAAGTGGGAATATAAACGTGTAGCCGGATTGGGTACGGTGGAGCGTAACGACATCGTGGTATTTAATTTCCCTGCCGGGGATACCATCGCCTTCAAACAACAAAACCCCGATTACTACTCTCTGGTGCAACAATACGGAAGAGAATTTATTCTGATGAACAAAGAAATGTTCGGCCCCGTGATGTATCGCCCGGTAGACAGACGCGAAAACTACGTGAAACGTTGTATCGGAATGCCGGGCGACTCTCTGGAAGTGCGCAACAACCAAGTGTATATCAACGGAACCCCCGGACAAAATCCCGAAGAAATGCAGCATAATTACTACGTAGAAACCGATGGTTCGCTCCTAACCAAAGAACAGTTCGATTTGCTCGGAGTAAGCAAAGACGACCAGATGATGATAGCCAACCAAAACATCTTGTCTTTCCTGGAATTCTCCGATAATACAGCCCGCGTGTATCGCCTGCCGCTTACACAGAAAGCGCTGCATATTGTAGAGAAACTGCCTGTTGTAAAAAAGATTATTATAGAACCAGACGCCTTTGGAGGGCCTACGTATCCGGTAGATTACGAAACCGGATGGACACGAGACAACTATGGCCCGATATGGATACCCCGCAAAGGCGAAACAATCTCGCTGACGGAACAAAACTTAGCCATCTACCACCGCTGTATCCGCAACTACGAGAACAACACCTTGGAAGTAAACGACGGAAAAATCTACATCAACGGAAAAGAAGCAACAACCTATACCTTTCGCTACGATTACTATTTCATGATGGGCGACAACCGCCACAACAGCGCCGATAGTCGTTCGTGGGGCTTCGTGCCCGAAGACCATATTGTAGGTAAACCTATTCTTGTATGGCTTTCGCGGGATAAAGATCGCGGTTTGCTGAACGGAGGCATCCGTTGGCGTCGTATGTTCCGCATGGTAGACGCCTTATGAACGGGAAGATACGTACACTCCTTCTATGCGTCGGCGTCTTACTTATCGTCTTATGCGTACGAGCGTTCTGTATCGGTTCGTACCGCATCTCCACCTCTTCGATGGAAAACACGTTGCACAAAGGAGATTATGTATTGGTAAACAAACTGCCTACAAGTCGTCTGAAACGGAATCAGGTAATCCTATTCACCAGTCCGCTGATAAAAGACCGGTCGGTAGCCCCACTTTTAGTGAGCCGCTGCATTGCCCAACCGGGCGACACCATACAAGTAAGCGACGCCGGTTATAGCGTGAATGGCATTCTCTACCCTCGTTCGCCCAACACACTGTCTTTCTATACGTTCGGGCAAGAGATAAAAACCTCTCTTCTAAATGCGCTGCAGAAACTGGACATCCCTCAGAGGGATATGAAAGAAAACGCCTCTCTTGTGAGACTGAGATTAACTTCCTTTGAAGAATACCGCATACGCGAGGAATTGACGGAAATGATGAACAATCGCTTCATCCGCGAAGAAACCGTACATTACCGGCTCGTCGTTCCGCTCAAAGGGATTGTGTATCGTCTGGACGAAGCTCTCATCACGGCCTGCCGGGAAGCTATTCTGGCAGAAACAAACGGACAGGCGGAATTTCGGAACAGAAAACTGTTCCTGGACAGCAAAGAAGTAAACCGTTTCCGCTTCAATCAAGATTACTACTGGGTACTTTCGGACAACATAAACGATGCGGTGGACTCCCGTCATTTGGGATTTATCCCTGCCGACCATATCATCGGCAATGCTTGGTTTTGCTGGTACAGCAAAGACAAAAAACGCATCTTCAGAAAGATAAACTGATGCATAATGTCTGTCTTTCTACCGCCTATCTGGCGCCTGTACAATATTACTGCAAGCTTTTTCATTTCGCAAACGTCAGCATAGAAACCGTCGAAAACTATCCCAAACAAACCTATCGTAACCGATGCCTCATTGCCGGGGCGAACGGCCCGCTCACCCTCTCCATACCGATAGAAAAACCGGATACCCCGAAATGTCTCACCCGCGACATACGTATATCCAATCACGGCAATTGGCGTCATTTACATTGGAACGCAATTACATCATCTTATAATACCAGCCCCTTCTTTGAGTACTACGCCGACGACTTCTTCCCTTTCTACGAGAAAAAATACCGTTTCCTGCTGGACTTTAACGAGAAATTACGCGAACAAATCTGCGCACTGCTCGATCTGAGTCCTGTCGTCGATTACACCACAACTTATCTCACCGACCGGCCATGCGACTTTCGCGAACTCATCCGCCCCCGCCATCCGGGTAAAGACAGTGCTTTTCGCCCCATACCTTATTACCAGGTTTTCGGCGAAAGATTCGGTTTCCTTCCCAACCTGAGCATCATCGACCTCCTTTTCAATATGGGATCCGAGAGCCTACTGATTCTCAGAGACTCCCACCTTTCGGTATAAAAAGATTCCGACGTAAAATAAATGGATGGTTTACGTGCTTAAAAATCTATATTCAGCCTGATTTCTCCAATCTCACCGTCGTCGCCGGATTTTTCCGGAGGAGTTATTTCCGGCTGCGGCGAATTGGCGCTATTACACTTTTTGATAAAATCAATCACATCGTTTAACCCATCCTGAAACTTGTCAAAATCTTCTTTGTAAAGGAAAATCTTGTGTTTCTCGAATGGTGATTGCGCATTTTCTTTTGGCTGGACTTTTTTACTTTCCGTAATGGCCAAAAACAAATCATTCTTCAGGTTCTTTTTAACATCTAAGTAATAGATTCGTTTCCCTGCTTTGATGGCTTTAGAATATAAAATTTCTTTATCACCACTTCCTCCATTTTGTAGTTTTCTTGTTGATTCTTCCATATAAATAATTGGTACTCCTTAATACCCCACACTTTTATCTTAACTCCCCAAATGTGCAGATTTTTTTTAAAACAACAACTATAATATTATATTTTTTTTTAGTTTTTCGTTTATTCTATATCTTTCGCGGACTCCAGCCTCAGTTTTTTGATACTTAGATACTGCTACATTCGGTATTTTATCTACATTTGTTAAAGCAAATGAAACTAAATAAAAAGCATATATGGAATACATACATACAGAGGGATTATTGATAGGTGTTACAACTTTTCTCATCATCGGCCTGTTTCATCCCATGGTTGTAAAGGTAGAATATTATTGGGGAACAAAATATTGGTGGATATTCTTATTGTGGGGAATAGGCGGCATTGTCGCTTCTCTGTTTGTGTGTAACGTCTTCCTGTCCGCCGTTTCTGGCGTATTCGCCTTTTCTTCTTTTTGGACAATCAAAGAACTCTTCGAACAGGAAGAACGTGTACGAAAGGGCTGGTTTCCTAAAAACCCTAAAAGAGAATATCCCGATAAAAATTAGTCGTCTATTTCTGTGCTATATTTACTCGAAACAATCCGAAAACGTAGGGCTTCGGGGTCTTTACGCAATCGTACGCCGGATGGTTTTAGATAATTATTCATTTCCGTAACAATTTGCGAACCGGTGTAGGGGTCCGTCTGAAAGTTTACCTCCACCGGAACGACTAATAAATGCAACTCTTCCAGGTCGGGCGCATTTTCCTGCAGATAGGTCAGCAGCGTTGATATGTTACCGAAACTATAGGTCAGCGAGCTATATTGAGAAGAAATAAACGTTGTAACGGAATTGTACATCTTCCCTTCCTTGAAGAATAACGAAACCGAATCTTCGGGGATTAGCAGCAAATAACCGGGAGGCGTTAGCGTATATTTCCATTCTTCCTGCGGCATAGCCGTCAGCGATAAAGAGAAATTATTGATTCTCCTACCCTTTACCTTAGATAAAATATCCTTGACGGGAAGCGTCAAACGGGTAAATACGCCTGCCGGAGTTTTCAGGTACGCATATTCGTCGTTGGGCGTCAATAAGTGTGTCATATCGGTATTCCGGAAATTGTTCAGTTGGAGAACTTCTCTGGTTACGGTGAAAACCTCGTATGTATTGATAATGGAATCTAAGGCGCCGGAGGAACTTTCCGTCAGATACCGGTAATAAATAATTAGTGCGGTATTACTGACTACCACCACATTGCCGCTACCAAACGTATTGGTCACGTACAAGCCTGGGAAAAACGCATTAAACGAGGTCTGATTGGCGAATGTTTCCGGGCGAGTTATCGTTTCGTCGTAAAACTTTTGTCCCAACGCATTAGGCAGTTGTAACTTAATCCGTGGGTTACTGTAATAATTCGCATCGGAAGTTGATAAATTCCAAATAGAATCCGACACGTTCAAATTACGCGGCGTATATACCTGCTGACCCAAAGGGCGCTGCATGTCGGCATACTCTGCCGGATTAAGATGGGTATAAAAATTCCTCTCCAATTGTTTAACGATAGGAAAGACTTTTACCTGCATAGGAGCTAAGGTGTCGCCAATCCACTCGCCTCGGTTATAAAAAATCTCCAAATCGACGGAATCTATTTTCCCTTCTATCGGCGTCCGGCTGAATTTGAAGCCTTCGGCCGAATAAAACTGACAAATGTAATCGGATTTAAGATTTCCATACAAGGGATCGTAAAACTCGCCCAATAATCCGTAAGACGATCTTCCATAAACGGAATCTACCAATACCGTAGACGCTTCCAGCATAAACGTGTCCGTATAAACAATCGACTTGTCTCCTTCCGGCTGTATCGTTGAACCTACCAGCCCCATTTCATCATTACAGCCACTTAGGGTAAAAACTCCTATGGCAATACTCAGCGCATAAAATCTGATTTTCATTTTCTATTATTTACAGTTAGAAGCCAATACTATATCGTAAAAATTATTAAAAGAATCCATATAAACATCCGGCGACTGATAGGAAAGAAAAGGTTTATCGTTCACCGTAGATAAATAATCCTGTATTTCCGGATGAATCTCCTTGCTCCCTTGAATAATTCCGTCGGCAAAGTTAATGGCCAACTTCGTGAGCGACAAATAGTCGGCATTTTCGTTCAAGCAAGTCAAGTCTTCGTCCGATGCTCCATCCATTTTTAGTTTATCGATAAAGTTCGAACGGAAAGGAGTGTTGAACTCATCGTTGTCTGCATAGATAGAATAAATGGTCTTGGTATCTTTCAAACAAGGGTCGTCGGCATACATACGGTTGATGTATAATGGCGTTATGGCAGACATCCAACCGTGACAATGAATCAAATCCGGTATCCAACGCAGCTTCTTTATCGTTTCCAATACGCCGCGGACGTAAAAGATGGAACGTTCGTCGTTATCTTCGTATTCGCGTCCGGAGGAATCGCAAATTGCTGCTTTCCGGTGAAAAAAATCTTCGTTGTCGATAAAATATACCTGCATTCTGGCCGATTGAATAGATGCAACTTTTATAATCAGCGGATGATCGGTATCGTCTATAATCAGGTTCATTCCCGATAAACGAATCACTTCGTGCAATTGATTACGTCTTTCGTTTATAGTTCCAAACTTCGGCATAAATGTTCTGATTTCACGCCCACGCTCCTGGATACCCTGAGGAAGGTGTCTGCCAATCACAGCTTTTTCTGATTCGGGAAGATAAGGGGTTATTTCTTGGGTAATAAACAAAATTCTTTTTGCATCCATTCTTATACATTTGTTTGTAAGACGACACAAAGATAGCAATTTTCTTTCATTTACGGTAATAATTTATTTGCTTTGCAGCCTCAATGGAAAGAAACGAAGGATGAAAACAGTGAATAGTATAAAAGATTTGAAGGGGCATCTGGCACAGGAAAGGTTGAAAACCAAACACATCGGTTTCGTCCCTACGATGGGGGCGCTGCACGACGGACACCTCAGTTTAGTGAAACATTGTGTAGACGAAAACGAGGTTTGCGTAACAAGTATATTCGTAAATCCTACACAATTTGACGACAAAAACGACTTGACTACCTATCCCCGCACGCTCGATAAAGACAGCGCTTTGCTGGAAACCGCCGGATGTAACTATCTTTTCGCTCCATCCGAAAAAGAAATGTATCCCGAACCGGATACGCGCGAATTTGACTTCGGCAACCTCGCCTGCGTGATGGAAGGAGTGCACCGACCCGGACATTTCAACGGAGTGGCGCAAATAGTGAGCAAACTCTTCTACGCCGTAGGCCCTTGCAAAGCTTACTTCGGAGAAAAAGATTTTCAGCAAATTGCCATTATCCAAGCCATGGTGGAGCGCCTGAACCTCAACGTAGAAATCGTACCCTGCCCAATTCTGAGAGAAGCCGACGGCCTGGCGATGAGTAGCCGAAACGTACGCCTCACCGCTCAGGAACGTACCCAAGCGCCCCGCATCGCCCAGACGCTGAAAGAAAGCGCTGCCCTTGCGCCCGATAAAACCGTTCGGCAAGTAAGAGATTTTGTGACACATACACTGAACAACGAACCACTCCTGCACGTTGAGTATTTTGAAATTGCAGACCGCCATACCCTCATGCCCATCGACCGGTGGACGGATACAACCCGTCCCATAGGTTGTATTGCCGTATGTTGCGGTAACGTAAGGCTGATAGATAATATAATGTATAACGTATAGAAACGTAACCACCAAACAGCAACAAGACCATGTTTGTAGAAGTAATGAAATCGAAAATTCACCGGGTAACCGTTACGGAAGCCAATCTGAATTACATCGGCAGTATCACGATAGACGAAGCATTGCTCGATGCCGCCAACTTGCTCCCTTACGAGAAAGTTTCCGTTGTAAACAACAACAACGGCGAACGATTCGAAACCTATATCATCAAAGGAGAACGCCATTCGGGAATCATCTGCCTCAACGGAGCTGCAGCCCGTAAGGTACAACCCGGCGACATTCTCATCATCATGTCTTACGCCATGATGGATTTCGAAGAAGCAAAAACCTTCCAACCTACTATTATTTTCCCCGATACCGCAACCAACCAACTTGTTCACCTATAAACATATCCAAAACGTAAGCTATCCTATCTTCCTCAGTTTGCTGGCCCAAAACATCATCAATGTAACCGATACCGCTTTCTTGGGAAGAATAGGCGAAGTAGAGTTGGGAGCATCCGCCCTGGGAGGATTGGTTTACATCTGCACCTTCACCATAGCCTTTGGATTCAGCACAGGCTCTCAGATACTGATTGCACGCCGAAACGGCGAGCAAGCCTACGCGCAAGTAGGCCCGGTGATGATACAGGGAATCTTTTTCCTCTTCAGCATGGCCGTTCTCCTTTTCGCCTTGGTACGGGGCTTTTCCATGCCGTTGATGAACCTGCTCGTCTCGTCGGACATCATCCTGGAGGCCACGGTAGATTTCCTCAACATACGCATCTTCGGTTTGTTTTTTGCCTTTTTCAACGTCATGTTCCGCGCCTTCTTTGTAGGCATCACCCGTACGCGGGTACTCACCCTCAATGCCGTTCTGATGGCCGTAGCCAACATCCTTTTAGATTACCTGCTAATATTCGGCCATGCCGGATTTCCGGCCATGGGAGTGGAAGGAGCCGCCGTCGCTTCGGTCTGCGCCGAGGCTGTTTCCCTGCTGTTTTTCGTTTTTTACACCCGCTTTACGGTCGATATGGAAAAATATGGCTTAAACCGCATCCACACACTCGATTTCGGCTTACTCCGGCGGATATTAAGCATATCCGTCTTTATGATGCTGCAACATTTTATCTCCATGAGTACCTTCCTTTTCTTCTTCATTGCCGTAGAACGCATCGGCAGTAGAGAGCTGGCCATTGCCAACATCGTGCGAAGCATCTACATCGTTATGTTTATCCCCGTCAATGCTCTTTCTACTGCGGCCAACTCGCTGGTGAGCAATACCATCGGCGCCGGGCAGAGCGGGCAGGTCATTCCCGTAATCAAAAAGATAGCCGGTCTGTCGTTTATCATCATGGTCGGTTGTTCCCTTGTTTCCAGCCTGATACCCGAAGCCATCCTCTCGGTCTATACCAACGATAGCTCGCTCATTGCCGATTCCGTTCCGGCCATCTATACCTTATCGGCCATCATGTTGATATGCGCCGTGAGCAGTGTCGTATTCAACGGCGTATCGGGCACAGGCAACACGCTGGTGGCCTTAGTGTTCGAACTCGTGACGTTAGTATTCTACTGCCTTTTCGTATACATCGTTGGGGTAAGGCTAAAGATGCCGGTGCATATCTGTTTTACTTCGGAAGTTATCTACTTCGGCCTTCTGTTGATATTCAGCGCTCTTTACTTGAAGAGAGGCCATTGGAAGTATAAGAAAATCTAAGCGCGATAAGACAATTCCGGCCGTCCGTCAGTTGAAAGCGACGGCAATGTGTGTAGAATGGAATTGGGGTTTCGATGAGTTCTCTTAGCTCCTGTTCTGTAAATAGTTTGATAATTAGCAAATTGTCTTTTGCATTAATAAATATTTGAATTTGTATATTAAAGTAAAATATCATCAAAATATACACATTATGATAGTATAAATAAGATTCATATATCATTTCGTAAATGTGATTTAAAGTTAATTTTACCATACTTGATGTTTTAATAAAATAATTATACGTCTTTTGGTGATTTGGCGCGGATGTTTCCGGAAAAACATTGCAATGTTTCCTGACTTTGCCACTGGGACACCCTAAACGGAATTCCAAAAGATTTCGTCAAAAAGTATGGCAATAGACTTGTGCCTTGGGGTTAACAACATCGTTTTTGTCATCATTTCATTGCTGATTGGCAACTTGATTTTCAGGGTGGTTATCGTCTTTGCAATGTCTAAAACTTTATCAACGCTCAAGTTTATATCACCCGTTTTGAGTATTCTTTCGAGTTCTTTACTCATGTTACGCATCTCATATAAAAAGAGGATAACTTTGCAAGATGAAAAAAGAAATGGATTTATACAGTGATTACCTGTTAAGCAGTTTTGGTCAAGTAACAGCAACAGGTCTGTCG
>JAISZY010000071.1 GCA_031284375.1 Tannerellaceae bacterium
ACGGCATTTTATTCCATGAGGTGCGCTTCCAATACTTGCTGTGCGGAGAAATTCTCCAGCCGAAGGTAGTAGGCGGCCGTATCTGCCAATGCCTCCATCGGTACCAACCCAATAATTTCGCTTCCTACAACAGACACACCGTAACGCCGGGCTTCCATCTGCACTAACTCGAAAGCGCGGTAAAGCGCGGTGCGCGAATAATCGGTCAGATTCATCGATACTTGTACAATGCCGCGTTCCTTCAGTTCTACACCCATCGCTTTGCAGTAGCGAAGCCCCCCTCCTATGTGTCGTACTTTCCCGGCGATGCATTTGGCTATGGCCAGGTTGTTGGTACCCAAATTTACATTGTAGGCAACTAAGGGCGTTCGTGCACCGATGGCCACGGCTCCGGCAGTAGGGTGCTTCCGGCACGGTCCGCAATCGGGTATCCAGTCCGGCGAAAGGAGTTTCTCGTCCAATCCTTCAAATTCTCCTTTGCGTACATTCGCTAAGTTTTCGCGATGTGGAGCCGATGCCGATTTTTCGTAAAAGAATACAGGCAATCCGTATTGTTGCGCCACAGCTTCGCCGACTTCTTCCGCCAGTTTTATGGCCTCCTCCATCGTACAACCCCGGATAGGGATGAAAGGGACTACATCCACAGCGCCCATGCGGGGATGTTGTCCGGTATGTTTATTCATATCTATCCGTTCAACGGCTGTCCCGACGGCTTCCAGCACGGCGGTTTTCAACGCTACCGATTCGCCCACGGCGGTAACAACCATCCGGTTATGATCTGCATCACTACTGTAATCCAGCAATCTGACACCTTTCTTTGCACGGAAGGCGCCGGCTATTTTTTCTATGATTTCCTTATCTCGTCCTTCGCTGAAGTTGGGGACACATTCCATTATCATGATGATTGAAGATTTAAATAAAAAAAGTTTGCTCCCGGAAAAAGGGAGCAAACTTTTTCAAAAAGCCCGGAAAACTTATTTCTCGGCCAATGCTATACTCTTTTTGGTAATCTTACGCTTTTGTATTTCGTATGCGATAGGAGTTGCCACAAACAGTGTGGAGTAGGTACCTACAATCACTCCAATCAGGATGGCAAATGTAAAACTACGAATGGTGCTACCCCCCAGGAGGAAGATACAAATCACCACCAACAAGGTAGAGAGCGAGGTGCTGAACGTACGAGACAAGGTAGAGTTCAACGCATCGTTAATCACTTGGTAACGGTCTCGCTTGGGATAAAGCCCGATGGTTTCGCGGATACGGTCAAACACCACCACGGTATCATTGATAGAATATCCGATAATTGTCAGTACGGCTGCGATGAATGTCTGGTCTATCTCCATCGAGAATGGCATCAGTTTCCACAGCAACGAATAGAAGGCAATGATACACAAGGTTACCACAAGTACCGACACGAATGTACCGACAGAAAAAGCAACATCTCTGAATCGGAACAAGATATAAAGCGCCATACAAATCATGGCGAAGAACACGGCCAGATAGGCGCTGTTTTTAATGTCGTCGGCCATGCTGGGGCCTACCTTCTGCGAGCTTTGTATATATTGGTTCGTGAATTGTTCCAACGTAGTTCCATCCTGCAATAAAGGAGTCAGACCTTCGTATAATTTCGAGGTTATTTCGTTGTCTACATCAGGGCTGGCATCCTCAATCTTGTAGTTGGTAGAAATACGAACCTGTTCCGTTTTCCCAATTGTGATGACACTCACGGAGCCGGCCAGATGCTCATTAAGCAGTTCGCGTACTTCTTCCGTATTCACCGGCCGGTCAAAACGTACCACATAGTTACGCCCGCCGGTAAAGTCGATACCGTTGTTCAGACCTATCGTAGATAAGGAAATAGCGCCAAACACAATGATTCCTACCGGTATCATATACCCCATCTTCCGCATACCCAAAAAGTTGATTTTCGGATCTAACAGGAAGTTCTTGGTGATGGATGTGGTAAACGACAGATTCTTTATCTTGTCTCTCGCCAACAAAGCTTCATATACGATACGGGTCAAAAAGACAGCCGTGAGGAAAGAAGCAAATAAACCGATAATCATTGTGGTAGCAAATCCGCGGATGGGACCTGTTCCGAAGTAGAATAATACCAAGCCGGTAATGATAGAAGTCAGGTTGGAGTCGAAGATAGCGGAAAACGCATTGCTATATCCATCGGAGATGGCTTTGGCAAATCCTTTCCCGGCCCGGAGTTCTTCTTTGGTACGCTCGTAGATGAGCACGTTGGCGTCTATCGCCATGGCCAGCGTCAGCACCATACCGGCAATACCCGGCAGCGTCAGTACGGCCTGGAAAGAGGCCAGCACACCCATTGTAAAGAAGATATTGATCACCAAGGCGCTGTTGGCTATCATACCCGGAATTACTCCGTAATACAAACACATATACGCCATCAGTACCAGCAGAGCGATAATAAAGGAAATCACCCCTGCGTTGATAGCTTCCTGTCCCAGCGAAGGCCCTACAACGTCTTCCTGTACAATATTGATAGATGCCGCCATCTTACCCGATTTCAACACATTGGCCAAGTCTTTCGCTTCTTCGGGAGTAAAGTCTCCGGTGATTTGCGAGCGTCCGCCGGTGATTTCATCATTCACACGGGGTGCGGAATAGACCAGATCGTCCAATATAATGGCCACGCACTTTCCTATATTATCTTTCGTAAGGCGTGCCCAAGCTTTTGCTCCTTCGGCGTTCATGGTCATGGAAACTTCCTGTGCGCCTTGTCTTCTTCCCACTTGTTGCTGAACGAAGTCGGCCGAAGCATCGGTTACCACGTCGCCTCCCAAGGCGGGCGTCCCGTCGCGGTTCGATTTGATGGCATATAATTCGTAGTACTGTTCGTCCTCATTGGTGGCCTTCACTCCCCATTTGAAAGTAAGATAACGGGGCAAAAGGTCTTTTATCTGTTTTTGGTTAAGCATTTCGTTTATCTTAGCCATATTCGATACATGCGCATAACCTACTACGGGGCCGGGCACAATTTGTCCGTTATAGTTATTGACATTCAAGACGGCAAACAAAGGATGCAGTTTGGCAAATTCTTCTTGCGACTGGGCTTGTTGTTCGTCTGCTTCCGGAGTAAGCTGCGCCAATAAGGAATCGGCTTCGTTTGCCGGCAAGGTAGCTGTCTCCGGATTTTCTTCCGGTTCGGTTGTTTGAATTTCAGTGGAAGGTTCGGTTGCCGTTGTCCCGGCTTCTTCCGTTGTTTGTGTACTTTGGAAGGTAGCCAGCAGGTTATCCGCCGCTACCAAAGATTGATAAATCTCCGTCAAGTCGAACGTTTCCCAAAATTCCAGATTGGCGCTTCCCTGAAGCAGCTTACGCACACGTTCGGGTTCTTTCACACCGGGGAGTTCCACCAAGATACGTCCGGCTGTTTCTAAACGTTGAATATTGGGAGATACCACTCCGAAACGGTCGATACGTGTACGCAGTACATTGAAGGAATTGTCGATAGCGCTCTTCAATTCGTCTTTCAGAACGGAAATCACTTGTGCATCCGAGCTTTGAGGCGTTATTTTCTCTCTTAGCTCAAATGTACTGAATATGGCAGACAAACGTGCGCCGGGATCCAGCTTCTTATACTCCTCAGCGAACAGGTCGATAAAATCGTTCTGACTGGTAGCTTGGCGTGCATACGCTGATGTTAATGCCTTGTTGAAGTTCTCATCCTGGTTATTATTCGAAAGCGAGCGAATAACGTCGGCTACGTGCAGTTCGAGGATAACGTTCATTCCTCCCTTCAGGTCAAGCCCTAAGGTAACTTCCATTTCACGACATTCTCTCAATGAATAACCGATCCACACTTTTTTAGTTGCTAAAGAGTCTAAATAAGCGCTCTCTTTTTCAGAGTCTCCACCTGCATACTCTGCGGCTTTCTTGTTGTAATTCGCCGTAACGAACGAGAACGACAAATAAAACAAGCACACAACCGTAAGCAATACCGAGAAGACTTTTACAAATCCTTTGTTTTGCATTTGAATCTTGTATTTTTATGTAATTATATTAATTGTATCGTTTTTCACGAGGTGCAAATATAGACTTTTTTTCTTTCTCAAAAACTAAATGCCGGAATAATGTTTTGAAGCGTTCAAACACAGTTGTTCGTCTTCATTAATCCATGTCGTAAGATTTTCCGAAATAAAGTAATCTCACCTGAGTTTGCGGAAAAAGTCTGTCATGATATCCGTACATTCTTTTTCCAATACGCCGCTTTTTACAATCGTTTTGGGGTGTAGTGCATGAGGGGCATATTGACGGAAACCTCTTTTCTCGTCGGCCGACCCGTATACAAGTGTGCTTAAATGGCTCCATCCAATGGCGCCGGCGCACATTGCGCAAGGTTCTACCGTAACGTATAAAGCACAATTGGTAAGATATTTGCTCCCAATCGTATGGGCGGCGGAGGTTATCGCCAGTATTTCAGCGTGGGCCGTAGGGTCGTTCAGGAGTTCCGTTTGATTATGAGCGCGGGCTATGATGCGGTTGCGGCACACAATCACCGCTCCCACGGGAACCTCGCCTTTACGGGCGGCAAGGGAGGCTTCTACCAGCGCCTGTTTCATGAAATAAGTGTCGTCGAAAGGGGGAATCATCTTCTCATTTCATTTTCGTTAAAAAGAGTGGGGTAATCTTCTTCCAAGGTTTTCAGAATATGGAAAAGAATAGTTTCCCGGTACCAACGAGACTTATTGGTTATTTTGTATTTGCGTATATAACCTTCAACCGTTCTATACTCGGTTTCATTGAGCCTGAATGTTATATTGTGTATACGCAACTGTTTTGTCCTATCGGCCTTTTTCATGTTTGCAAATATAGAGGTGAAACTTTAAATAAAAAAGGATTTCATACATTTGTGCACACATACATAACATAAAATACGATGGCAGAACAAAATTTTACCGGTAAAGAAGGAGAAGAGGAAGCCCGCAACTATTTGTTGAAACAAGATTATACCATCTTACACACCAATTGGCGCTGGAAACATTACGAAATAGATATTATCGCCTCCAAAGACGACGAATTGGTTGTTGTAGAAGTAAAAACCCGTTCGGAATACCCTCTTCTCTTGCCCGAAGACGCCGTAGACCGAGGGAAAATTAAACGCTTAGTTATTGCGGCCGACGTCTATGTTCGTTGTTTCAGGATAGACATGCCTGTTCGTTTCGATATTATTACCTTGATAAAAAAAGAAAACGGATACGAGATAGAACATCTCGAAGACGCCTTTCATGCCCCTATGCAAAGTAGATGGTAGGGCGGTTCTTTATATTTTGTACGCCACCCCAAGCGAGACTACACGCGGGTCGCTGTTTTTCAGATATTCGTCCCAACGGACAAAGAAATCCATCGAAGTCGTGCGGTTGATTCGCCAGGCAATGCCGCCCTGAAAGCGCAGGCGAACCAAATCGTACCGTGTTTCGGGGTCGTTCAGGTTTGTAGAAAAGTCGCACGACAGGAAAGGTTTCCATGGTTTTCCCCAGATGGCGTATTCTGCTTCCAGCTTGTTTTTCATTACGTAACGCGGATTGATGCGGTAGCTGCCGCGCGAGTTGTCGCGCAGGGTTTCCTGCAAACGAATACGCCACGAGAGGGTGAAGGACTCTATGGGCTGCCGGTACGACAGGTTCAGAAAAAAACGGTGGCGAGATTCGTAAACATGATCATCGTTGTAAAGATAAATGAAAGCGTAACAGGCGCCGATTTTCACCTTTTTGCCGAACAGACTGTAATCAAGTCCAAGGGCGCCGGCCGTACGGTCAAAGGCGTTGCTTCCGGTGGTAAGGCGTAGTTCTTCTTCAAAATTAATGTTCAGATTTCCATACAAAACTTTGTCGGCGGCAAACGACATACTCATACCTCCTTCCGTTCTCCTTTCCTGTTGCGACAAAACCGGACTGGAAAAGAGAAGAAAAAGAATAAGTCCACAGGCTGTTTTTTCGTTCATTGTTTCACGGAAATTTCGTGATGCCGTCGATGGTATTGATTTCGT
>JAISZY010000086.1 GCA_031284375.1 Tannerellaceae bacterium
GTGAGGTCTGTGCGGTTCTTTTCTATCAGGTTCCTGAATCCGAACATGAATTTTAATTCCGGACAAAGCTTGAAAAACGGTAAGTAGATGTCGCAGCCTAATCCGGCGGAGATTCCGTAATCTATGCTTTTCAGAAGGAGGGCTTCTTCTTTTTTGCGGCCTACATCCAAGGCTCCGTAAATGCCGCCGGTCAGGTAAGGGCGGTAGTTGTTCAGGCGTAGGGAGGTGTATTTTAGCTCTATGGGAAGGGTGATGTAATTGGAACGTATCGGTGTGGTATAGGTGGTTCCGCTCGACTGTTCGCGAAAGACAAACTGTTTGTCGCCGAAATGGATACTGGGAATAACGCGAAGGTTAAGGTAGGGATTCACAAACATATCGCCTATGATGCCTACGCTGAATCCCGACGAATAAGATGGTATTTCGGCAAACCGGCTTTCTCCCTCAGAACTTACCGCGCCTGTGTGGGTGAATATCAAATCCTGCGTATGCAAACCGAGATGAAAACCTAAGTGGAATAACCTCATGTCGGCATATGGCTGATTCTTCACCGTTTCCTTCTGTGCCATCAGGCCGGAAATAAGCATAGTAAACAAATGTAATGTGAAAAACAGACGTCTCAACTTTCAACTTATTTTCGAATAATAACGCGAGCGTGGATTGGTTATTGCCAAGAAAACTCTATTTTTGCACGACTAATGGTTGTTAAATTTTAAACGTTTAAGAAGATGGCTTACTTAATTAGCGAAGATTGTATTGCATGTGGCACTTGTATTGACGAGTGTCCGGTTGGAGCGATTTCGGAAGGCGATATATATCATATCGATCCTGAAATGTGTACGGAATGTGGCACGTGTGCGGATGTTTGCCCCACGGGAGCCATTCATCCTGCTTAATGGAGAACTACTCCGGCATAGAAAACAAACGCAAGCAAGAGGCTGTCCGGTACTTCCGGGCAGCCTCTTCTCTTTTACGCATTACGCCTCAGCATATCCGGGGGAGCTGTTCGCCCGAAGGCATATCTACTATCCTGCTGCCGCCATACGGCGTCTTTATCCGCACCAACGGGCGACCGGCTTCTATGTGGCCGATTTGTACGGCGTCGCGTCCTTCCGGTCGGCTTCGCAGGATGCGGAGCGCTTGGGGAGCGTATTTTTCCGGCAATATCGCCAGCAAAACGCCTTCGTTGGCGATGTAGAGCGGGTCAAGTCCCAGCAGTTCCGTGGCCGCACGGACGGGTTCGGGTATCGGAAGAAGGGCTTCGTCCAATACGATATGAACCGAGGCGGAGGCGGCTATTTCGTTCAATGTCGTCGCCACGCCTCCGCGGGTAGGGTCTCGCAGCACATGCACCTCGTGTATTTGTTCTACCAAGGGGATGGTAAGAGGATGAAGCGCAGCCGTATCGCTTTGCAACGAAGTCTCGAAGCCGAGGCTTCCGCGCGCCGACATCACCGCCATGCCGTGTACGCCTATCGGGCCGCTGCACAGCACAACATCGCCGGCTTGGGCGCGATGCGGCGCGATGTGGACGCCCTCCGGCACGCGGCCAATGCCTGTTGTATGGATGTAGATGCCATCGCCTTTACCCCGTTCCACCACCTTGGTGTCGCCGGCAATGATTTGCACGCCGGCTTTTTGGGCTGCCTCCTGCATGGATGCCGTCACCTTCCGGAGCGTGTGTATCGGCAATCCTTCTTCCAATATAAATCCGGCGGTGAGATAGAGCGGTTGAGCGCCGCAGCATGCCAGGTCGTTTACGGTACCGTGTATCGCTAAGTGGCCGATATTCCCTCCGGGGAAAAAGAGGGGGCTTACCACAAACGAATCGGTAGAACAAGCCATCCGGCCTTTTTCTACCGGAAAAACGCATCCGTCGTGCGCCTGAGCCAGCAAGGGATTGCCGAAGGCGGGATAAAATACTTCCTCGATGAGTTGTTGGGTAAGTCGACCGCCGCCGCCATGCGCCGGAAGGATGCAATCGGAATCAGCGAAAGGGATAGGACAATGCATATTCATATGGTTTCTTTTATTTTGCTAATGTAATTTCTACAAACGCCTTCGGCCGATACCATCGGGGCGCCGAGGGGATGTTCGGGGCGGCAGGCGTTTCCGAAGTGCGGGCATTGCGCCGGCTGCTTCCGGCCTTGCATGATTTCGCCGGCGATGCACGTGGCGCCGGAGGCGGGCATTGCGGGAGCGAGGGCGGGGAGAGCGAATCGCTTCGCGGCATCGTATGTTTGGTACGCTTCGCGGAGTTGCATCCCGCTCTGCGGTATTTGGCCGATGCCTCGCCAATGGGCGTCGCAGGGTTCCAACATGTCTGCTATCAGGGCGCGGGCGTGGGGGTTTCCTTCTTCGGGCACGGCGCGTTTGTAGGCGTTTTCTACGGCGCCTTTGCCGGCTTCGAGTTGGCAGACACAGCGGTAGATACCCAGCAGAAGGTCGGAAGGTTCGAAGCCCGTTATTACGATGGGCGTTCGATACTTTGCGGCCAGGGGATAATAGGCCGAGGTTCCGGTCACGCTGCATACGTGTCCCGCCGCCAAGAAACCGTTTACCGCACACGAGGCATCGGACAGAATGGCTTCCATGGCCGGAGGAACGGTGAAGAAGGCCGTAAGAAGAGAGAAGTTGGTAAGCCTCCGGCGATGCGCTTCCTTCACCGCGGCGAGGTGTACGGGCAGGGTGGTTTCAAAGCCGATGGCGAAGAAGACTACTTCTTTGTCCGGAGTTTCGGCCGCAAATTGTACCGCATCGAGGGGCGAATACAGCAGGCGCACGTCTGCTCCGTTGGCTTTGGCGCGAAGTAAATCGCTTTCGCTGCCCGGCACGCGCAGCATATCGCCAAAGGAGGCCAGCGCCACGCCGGGCTGCATGGACAGGCGGATGGCTTGGTCGATGAGGCGTTCCGGGGTGACGCATACCGGGCAGCCCGGCCCGTGGAGCAGGGTTATCTTATCGGGCAATAGTTCTTCGAGCCGGTAACGTACCAGGGCGTGAGTTTGTCCCCCGCATATTTCCATGATATGCCACGGGCGACTTACGGTACGGCCAATGGCTTGGGAAAGCGCCCGCACGTGTTCCCGGTCTCTGTATTCGTGGATGTACTTCATAGGGCGATGCGTTGTTATAGCGAGCGGGCGATAGCGTCCAAGTCGTTTAATGTGTTTTGCGCTTCGGCAGGGTCTACCGTGGCGATGGCCATTCCGGCGTGCGCCAGGACATAGTTGCCCGGTTGAGCCTCTACCCATTGCACGCAAATATTTTTTACGATTCCTCCAAAATCTACTTTTGCCATCGCCAATTCCGGCACGGCATGGTCTATACTGAGTATTTTTCCGGGTATGGCAAGACACATATGCTTTGTTTTTTTTTATTGGAAGTTCAAATGTAACGATTTATTGGGAATATTTTGTGCAAACGATTGTTTATGTAAAATTATTCCGTAAATTCACGGCCGTATTTATTAACCTAAAAAAGATGAATTGTATATGAAAGCGATTAGAATTTCTATTCACCAACTCCACAACGAAGAGTGGTTTGACCTGCACACCAAGTACAAAGGAACGGTCAATGTACATGGCTCGGAAAATATCGGTTTGAAAAAACTGATGGATAGCTACGACCCGGTTTATCTCACGGCCGACGGACTGCTTCAGGTGATACGCAAAAGCGCGTATACTTCCGAAGTGGCAACGGCCGACAAGCATCGGAAAACTATTTTCCGGGGACTTACTACCGTAACGAAAGGCTCGCTCAACCAGCCCTTAGAAAACAAGCAAAAGGCTGCTATCCGCGTTTTTAACGTACTGCAAGTATACAGAAAATCCGTATTAGACAGCACATACAGCGAAGCCTCCGGCGCGTTGCACAATTTGCTGCAAGATTTGAGCGGCCCCCGCGCCGCCGATATTACCCTCTTAGGGTTGGGCGACTGGACCAACGCGCTGACGCAAGCCGAACAGGCATTTCAAGACGTGTACGGACAGCGGCACGATGAAAGCGTAGGCAAACCCAAAGAAGACTTCAAGACGGTGCGCGTACAGTTGGATACTTTATACAACGCCGCCATCGACATCTTAGACGCCCAACTGCTGATAGACGGACTGGGCGGAGATACGCTCCTCAACCCCGACAACGAAACTTCCGGCGAAGAAAGCGGCCCCACCGAAGACGGCCTGCCCATCCGGGAAACAAGCGGCAACGCCATCTACGATTTTATGGTAGACTGGAACGAAACGCTAAAGAAATTCCAAAACATGCTCCACCAGCGCGCCGGACGACGGGCTAAAAACAAATCCGAAAACCCCGACGATTCCGACGACTCCGATGATTCCAATCAGCCGGTAGAAGATTAACTTCTCTTTCTCCGCTTCCGGAAAAAAAATCCCACCACAGTTGTGGGCGAACCGGAAATTTTTGGGAAAGTCTCCCCGCAGTTGCGGGCAAACCGGAAATTTTTGGGAAAGTCTCCCCACAGTTGCGGGTAGAAAAATGAATGAATAAATTTGTAGGATGAATCATCTGCTACCAAAAATAATCCGTATCCGCGGATTGGTGCAAGGGGTGGGATTCCGTCCGTTTATCTACCGCATCGCCTTGGAAGAAGGCATCAAGGGAGAGGTAGAGAATCATCCGGACGGAGTTACCGTGCGGGCGGTCTTTGCATCGGAAGAAGCCTTGAATCGTTTTCTCTTCCGAATCCGGAACGAACACCCTCCCGTGGCTTCTATCCATAGCATAGAACATCTTCCCCTGTCGACTTCCACGTCGCACGCCTACGACGCCTTTACGATTGCTCCCAGCCAAGGCGAGGCGAACGAGGTGACGCAGGTGGCTCCCGATATAGCCGTCTGCCCGGAATGTATGAACGACCGAATGACGCAACCGCATCGACTGCATTATCCTTTTATCAATTGTATGCACTGCGGGCCGCGCTTTTCTATCCTCCGCGATTTACCTTACGACCGCAGCCAAACCACCATGCAACCCTTCCGGATGTGTTCTCGCTGCCGGGAAGAATACGAACAGGTGACCAATCGCCGCTTCCATGCCCAACCTATCGCCTGCCATCATTGCGGGCCTTCGTATTATGCCGTTTATCGGGAGATAAACTATACGGACTACCGGGATTTGCTCCTGCTTACCTCCCGTCTCCTGCGCCGGGGCGAAGTAATTGCCGCGAAAGGCATTGGCGGCTATCACCTCGTGTGCGACGCCCGGAACGAGCAGGCCGTAGAGCGATTGCGAAGCATCAAAGCCAGAGACACGAAGCCCTTTGCCGTGATGTTTCGCAACCTGGATGCGCTGAAAGACTATGCCGTGGCGAACGAAACGGAGGCCTCCTGTCTCGCTTCCCGGCGGCGTCCGATTGTGCTGCTGGAACAACGCCGCCCACTGGCTCGCGCCCTGAATCCGGGAATGCGCACCTTAGGCGTGATGCTGCCTTATATGCCGATTCATTTCGATTGGCTGGACCGCTTGGATACGCCCGCTCTTGTTATGACGAGCGGCAACCGGAACGATTGCCCCATCGCCCGAACGGAAGCCGAAGCTGTTGAACAGTTTGGCGGCGAGGTAGCTCTTATCCTGCATCATACCCGCGAGATTTACAACCGGGTAGACGATTCCGTGCTGCACGTATGCGGACATCTTCCGCGCCTGATACGCCGTTCGCGCGGCTATGCCCCGGAACCGTTTTTTGCCGACGCTTCGGTAGATGGTTTGCTGGCCTTCGGCGCCGAGCAGGCCAATACGTTTGCGTTGGGTAAGGGAGAAACCATTTTGCAAAGTCAGCATATAGGCGATTTGAAGAACTGGGAAACCTTCCGGTTCTACGCCGAGTCGCTCGAACGTTTCGGGCGATTGTTCCGCTTTCAGCCTCGCCGGTTGGCGTGCGATCTGCATCCGGATTACCTCTCCTCGCGCGAAGCGGAACGCTGGGCTTCGGCCTATGCCCTTCCCCTCCTGCGGGTGCAGCATCATCACGCCCATGCGGTGGCCTGTATGGCGGAATACGGATTGCATCGCCCTGTTCTGGCCATCGTGATGGATGGTACGGGATGGGGAGACGACGGACATATATGGGGCGGAGAGTTTCTGCTTTGCGACCGGCAGCGCTACCGCCGTTTGGCTCACTTGGAATATCTGCCGATGCCGGGAGGCGACAAAGCGTCGGTGGAACCCTGGCGCATGGCCGTGGCCTGTCTTTATGCCTGGAATCTGCCGCTGCCGGACGACTTTACGTCCCGGATAGGCAAAGAGCGCATCGCGGCGATAGAACGGATGATAGCCGGGAGGCTTTGTACGCCGCTTACGTCGAGCGCCGGCCGGATGTTCGACGCCGTGGCCTCGCTGCTGGGCCTTTGCGACGTATCGACGCATCAGGCCCAGGCGCCCGTCTTGCTCGAACATGCCGCCGCCGGCTTTGCATCGGCCTTGCCTTATCCTATGGAAGAGGCGGAAGGAGAAGCCGTCTCGCTTCGCCCGGTCGTAGAGGCGCTCTTGCGCGATAAGCGAGAGGGACGCCTGCCCGTGGGACACCTCGCCGCACGTTTTCACGCTACGTTGGCGAAGATATTGGCAGAAAAGACCCGGCAACTTATGCTTCAAACGGGTGCGAGCGAGGTAGTTCTTTCCGGCGGATGTTTCCAGAATAAGCTTCTCGCCGCTTTGCTCGCCGAGATATTTGCCCGGCAAGCTATCCCGCTCTACATTCCTTCGCGCATACCGTGCAACGATGGCGGCATCTCGGTAGGGCAATTAATTGTAGCGTCTCAAACGGTAACAACCCGGTTGCCGGGATAGAAGTTAATACTTACCTTTGCGCTCAATACAAACTGTAACATACTGATGTCAATGAACCCTCGTCCCGTTAAACAACCTTCCGTAATTTTGTCCTTAACGCCTATCCTCGTTTTGGTAGGCTTGTTGTTTTTTACGATACGCCTCTTCGGCAGCGATGCGCTGAGTGGAGGGAGTCAGATCGTGTTGCTTGTCTCTACCGCTATTTGCAGCCTTATCGCCCTCATACATTGCCACGTGGAATGGAAGAGTATCGAAAAAGCCATTACCGGCAATATTGCAAGCGTGGCCACGGCTCTGCTCATTTTGCTTCTTATCGGCGCCCTGTCGGGGAGCTGGATGATAAGCGGCGTAGTTCCTACGCTGATATACTATGGTATGCAACTGATTCACCCCAGCGTTTACTTGGTTTCTACGTGCGTGATTTGCGCCATCGTATCCGTTATAACGGGCAGTTCGTGGACTACCATCGCCACCATAGGCATTGCGCTGCTGGGCATCGGTCAGGCGCAAGGATTTCACGAAGGATGGATTGCCGGCGCGATTATATCGGGCGCCTACTTTGGCGATAAGGTATCGCCTCTGTCGGACACCACCGTTCTGGCCTCGTCGGTAAGCGATACGCCCATCTTTACGCACATCCGTTATTTGATGATTACCACCATCCCCTCCATTACGCTTACGCTGATGATATTCCTCGTTGCCGGATTGATGCACAACGCCTCGTTGGCCGAACAAAGCGCCGGCTATGCCGCTTCGCTGAAAGACACCTTTCATCTCTCCCCCTGGTTGCTGGTAGTACCCCTTGTTACCGGCATCCTCATTGCCAAACGAACGCCGGCCTTGATAACCCTGTTTCTGGCTGCCGTGATGGCCGGCATATTCGCACTCATCTTCCAGCCCCATTTGCTGGACGCCATAGCCGGCGACGCATCCGGCGGCCTTACGGCCAAGTTCAAGGGCCTGCTCATCACCTTTTACGGAAGCACGCATACCGAGACGGGCAACCCGGAACTGAACGAACTGGTGTCTACCCGCGGCATGGAAGGCATGATGAATACCGTTTGGCTTATCCTCTGCGCCATGAGCTTTGGCGGAGCCATGGTGGCGAGCGGGATGCTGCATCGTATCATATCGGTATTTGTTCGTTTCATGAAGCGCACGACGGGCATGGTAGCCTCGACGGTGGTGTCGGGCTTATTCTTCAATATCACGACGGCCGACCAGTACATCTCCATCATGCTCACCGGAAGTATGTTTAAAGACATCTACCGCGATAAAGGCTACGAAAGCCGTCTGCTGAGCCGAACCACCGAAGACGCCGTAACCGTCACCTCGCCCCTGATTCCGTGGAACACCTGCGGGATGACCCAATCCACTATCCTTGGCATATCCACCTTCACGTATCTGCCCTATTGTTTCTTCAACCTCATTAGTCCGCTGATGAGCATTGCCGTTGCCGCCTTGGGATACAAAATATACCATCGTTCGGAAAAATAGACGGACATTCCCTCGTCATTGCGAGCGAAGCGAAGCAATCCGGAGTGGCGTGGCGTCGTCATTGCGAACGCAGTGAAGCAATCCAGAGTGGCGTGGAGGAACCTGGATTGCTTCACCCTTTGGGTTCGCAATGACGAGGACGTTCGCAATGACGGTGCGATAATTTGAAATACATCCGTTATTATATACCTTTGCGCTACATTAATATATATAAGGAAAGAAGTTATGACTAAATGGAATAAAAAACACGTATACCCTCGCCCTGTTCTGTGGGCGCTATTCCTGCTTTGCAGTTGCGAAATACAAGAACTGCCCGACCCCTCAACCCCTTCCGAAGAACAAACAACAAACGAATGGATAGAACAAACCATGCGCCTGTATTACTTGTGGGATGACGAGATACCGGAAAGCAAACGCTTAAATTTCGGACAAGAAGCAGAACCCTTCTTCCTGTCGCTACTCACCCGGAAGGACGGGAAAACAGACGACGACGGTACGCATTACTTCTATTCGTCCATCAACAAGAAAAGCCCTTCGTCTGCCACCAAGTCCTACTTAGGCGAAGGTAATTCGTTTGGGTTCGAGTTTCAGTATTATTACATCCAAAACCTAAGGATATACGCCTTGCTGACACTCTACGTCTTGCCCGATTCTCCGGCCGACAAGGAAGGTCTCAAACGGGGCGACTGGATTGTGAAAATCAACAACAAAGCCGTTCCCGGCGACGCGCAAAGCCTGCTGAAAGCCTTGGATACGACTTCGCCGGTACCGGTATCGTTCGGCATCGAGAGGAAACTGAACGACCCTTCTTCCGCAACCACAAAAACGCTGACGGCTGCCAAGGTGACGGACAATCCCGTGTTTGTAAACAAAGTCATCGCCTACGGAAAGAAGAAGGTGGCTTATCTGGCGTACAACCACTTTACGGCCGGCCCAACCGAAGAATCCGGCGACGAACTCTTTAACCATACCTTACGCCAAGCCTTCCGGGAGTTTAAGAAAGCCTCTCCCGATGCCTTTGTTCTCGATTTGCGCTACAACGGCGGAGGATTAGTCTCCTGCGCCCAATTGCTGGCTACCCTGCTGGCGCCCGCCTCGGCGCTGGACGATGTGTTTTGTAAACTAACCTACAACGGGCAAAACAACAAATACCCCAAGCAACAGGAACTGCGACTCGACACGAAGTTGGCCGGCAGCGATAATCTGAATCTGTCCACCCTCTTTGTCATCACCAGCCAACGGACGGCCTCGGCCTCGGAAGCCGTGATAAACGGCCTCAAGCCCTATCTGAACGCCAATCTGATTATCGTAGGCGATACAACCGAAGGAAAGAACGTCGGTTCGTTAACGTTCGACGACGATGCCTACGACTGGGAACTACACCCCATCGTAAGTCGCCTGAGTAATAAGGAAGGTTTCTCGGACTACGCAAACGGCTTTGTACCCGATGTCTTTTGCGACGAAAAAAAAGCCGTTACCTACTACGACCTGGGAGACGAACGCGAATATATGCTGGAGCCGATTCTGAAATATATCGCCGACGGAACGCCTATTCAGGAGACGGTAGCGGCGACCCTCCGTTCGTCCGGCCCTCTTCTCGAACGGATACCTGTTTATAATTCGTTAGACAGGAAAAAGACCAACGCAGTTGTTTTAGACCGGTGACGCACTTCTTTTCTTTGCTTTCTGCGCGGCGCGGCGGGCTTTCTCTCTTTCTTCGAGCTTCTGTTTGTAAGCCCGCTCTTTCTCTTTGCGTTCCTGCTCTTTTTGCTTTTGTCGTTCTTTGTATTCGCGCTCTTTTTCTTTACGGATTTGGGTGGGCGTCTTCTGCGGTTCTGCCAATGGGGCCGGTTGCGGAGGCGCGACCTCTGCGGCAACGATGGTATCGACCGGAAGCGGCAGAGGCGTTGCCGTTGTATCCTGCGTTGCTGTATCCGGAGTTAGGGTTTCTTCTTCCTCCGGTACGATTACAGCCTCTTCCACTACTTCTACGGCTGCGGCTTTCTCTGCTTCTTCCTCTTCTACCACTTCTACTTCTACTTTTTCAACCTCTTCTTCTACCTCTTCTTCGAGGGCGGCATCTAAGCGTGCCCTCAGACGGGCGATAAGTTCGGGCGCTTCCGTACTGAAGTTTTCTTCCAGGAAAAGGACGTATTCGTCTAAGGTCTTGCCTCGCATCAGGGTTTCGTAATTGGCGTTGGCTATCGGTAGAACGGCAATCTCATGACTCAGGGTGGCGGCGTAGCCGTCTTTCCCGCAGATTTGCCGGTAATACTGCAATACTTCGTCAAAATGGATAAAGCCACTGATGGTAAGCGTGCTCAAAGGCCCGGCTTCGTCTTGAATCAAGTCGAAGTCCTTCACCATAAAGTTGGAGAAATTGTATGCCGCCACAACAAAGAGCAACTGGTTTTTGTCGATGCTGCCGGTAGGATACATCAGAACGATGCGGCAGGGTTGGTTCTTTTCGGCCGAGAAGGTACGGGCTGAATCGGCGGCCGACAAAGCGCCGTCGGCATCCAAGCCGAATCGCAGGTTCCAAATCATACCTTTCACACTGCCTTGCACCAGTTCGCGTCCGCGGAGCAGACCTTTCAGCATTTCGCCTGCCAGGTCGGACACATCGGCTTTCGGATACTTGTCGAGCAATAGTTTCAGCGCTTCCTTAAATCCTTCTACTTCCCCTTTCTGTACGAACGTCAGCGCATGGAGGAACATGAATTTGGGCAGTAAATCGGCCAAGGGGTATTTGGCGCTTACGGTTTCGTAGTTGAGGCGTACCGCGGCGGTGTCTCCGTCTAAGTAGCTGTGATAGGTAGCTTCGTAGATAGCGGTTTGTACGCTGTCCATCGAGCGGATGGTGTATTCGTAATCCGGGTCGGAGATGGCAATGGTGTAATCGCTTTGGGGGAAGGCCGCCGTCATTTTCGCTTTGTAGCGCTCGGCCAATTCGGCGTTTTTGGTTCGAAGCGCCAGGAGGTAAATCTGGTAGTAGCTTTCCGGCAGATGTTCGTTTTGCGGGAAGCGGCTTTCTAATTCTTCAAAGCCTTCTACGGCTAAGGGGAAATCTTCCAGGCGGTCTTTGTAAATCATGGCCATTTGGTAGAGGCCGTCGATGATGATAAGGTTGGAAGCTTCTATGTCTTCTTCGGTAGAGGGGATTTGTTGGAGGTAATACTCGCGCGTCTTGGGGTCGTCCGAGAGGTCGTCCGGCAATTCGGCGTTCAGCGAATCGGTTGGCAAGGAGGCGCTGTCTTGTTGTGCAATGGATTGATCCGGCGTAGCGTTTTCTGCCGAGGCGTTTTCTTCGAACGTTGTCATCCGTTTGCTACGCCTCCTCCAGTTGTCTTCCAAGGTACGTCGTCCCCATTTGCGTTGGAATTGCGTTTTTCCTTGCGCTACCATCTGGGAGTTGTAGAAATAAAAGGAACTTTCGCCCGGTGCGGTGGGTAGCGTTGGGACGTTGATATTCGTTCCGGGTCGTTCCACGCCACCCATCGATTCCTGTTCTGCCAGATAAGCTTCTTTTTCCGCTTGCGCTTTTGCTTCTTCTTCCTCTTCGATTACTTGCCGGATGATGTCGTCTATCACCGCCAGACGTTCTTCTTCCGGCATCCGTCCAAGCGTTTGCAAGCTATCTTGCAGATGTATGGCCTGGGCGTGTACGACCAATTCGTCCAGCACGGCGGAGAGTTTCGATACCCGTTCGTAGTCTTTGTATTCTTTGGCTATAATACCTGCCGCTCCGCTAAAGCAGGGTTGCGCCCGGATATAATCCCGTTCTCCGAAGTAAAGGTCGCCTAATCTAATCCACAGGATGGCTTTATCCATTCCGTTTTGCGTACTTTTTTCTACGCACTGTTCGTAGTTTTATATGGCTTGTGCGGTTTCGCCTTGGGCATTGTATTCGTTTCCGTGGGCGTATTATTCCTGGTCTATGTAATCTTTGTTTTTATAGCTTTTTGCCATGTTTCCAAGCATTTTCACCACCCGTTTG